>NZ_JBHXMY010000202.1:0-9740 GCF_042720195.1 Nocardia sp. NPDC058497
GGGCCTCGTCCTCGGTGAGGGTGCGGTCGGTGGCGCGGAAACGCAGGGCGTAGGTGAGGGACTTGCGGCCCTCACCGGCCTGCGCGCCCTCGTAGACGTCGAACAGGGCGATGTCTTCGAGCAGGTCGCCACCACCGGTGCGCAGCGCCGATTCGACGCTCGCGGCGGGAACGGCCTTCTCGACACTGATCGACACGTCCTGCAGGACGGCGGGGAACGCCGACACCGTGGGTGCGGGACGGGCTTCGACCAGCGGCAGGGCGTCGAGGTCCAGTTCCAGCGCGCAGGTGCGCGGCGGCAGACCGGCACGCTCCAGGACGGCCGGGTGCAGCTCGCCCGCGTGACCGACCACGACACCGTCGACGACCAGTTCGGCGCAGCGACCGGGATGCCACGGCAGGTAGGCGGCGGCCCGGCGTTCGATGGTGACACCCGCCGCGTCGGCGACGGCGTCGACCAGCGCGAACGTGTCGGCGGCCTCGGCCTGGCGACCCGGGCCCCACGGACCGCGCGGGTCACGCTTGCCGCTGAGCACCGCGGCCACGTGCACCGGCTGCGCGGGCAGCGACGCGTTGAGCTCGGCGATCTGCTCGTCGGTGGGACGACGATCGACCGGCAGCGCCGCGACCGCGTGGGTCTCGGCACCGGGCCGCACGACCTGGGCGATGCCGTAGATCGTGAGGTCGCGGGCGCCGCGCGAGATATTGCGGGTGGCCACTTCCAGCAGACCGGGCAGCAGCGTGGTCGCCAGCTCGGGACGCTCGGTGTCGAGCGGGTTCAGCACGCGGGTGGTGTTGCGGCGCGCGTCGTCGACGTCGAGACCCCACACGTCGAACACACCGGCGGGCAGGAACACCGGCGCGGGCACCTCGACGCCACCGGCGAACGCCAGCGCCCGGCTCACGGCACGGCGCCGCTTCTGGGTGGCGGTCAGGCCGCGACCGGCGGGCGCCGACGGCAGGACCGACGGGATCTGCTCGAGACCCTCCAGCCGCAGCACCTCTTCGACCAGGTCGGCGGGCTGGGACAGGTCGGGGCGCCAGCTCGGCGGGGTCACCAGCAGCTGGGTCTTGCCCGCGTCGTTGACCTCGATCTCGACCCCGGCGCCGATCTGGGCGAGCCTGCGCACGGCGGTGCCCGCCGGGTAGGTGACGCCGGCGACGCGGTCGGGCAGGTCGATGTCCATCGCGATCGGCGCGACCGGCGCCAGCGGAACGCGGATGTCGGTGAGCGTGGATTCGATGGTGCCGCCGGTGATCTCGGCCAGCAGGGTGGCCGCCCGGTCGAGCGCGGCGATATTGATCTCCGGGTCGACGACGCGCTCGTAGCGCTTGCCCGCCTCCGAGACCAGCTTGTGCCTGCGCGCGGTCCGGTACACCCGCAGCGGGTTCCAGGTCGCGGCCTCGAGCACCACATCGGTGGTCCCGTGGCCGACCTCGGTGCTGCCGCCGCCCATGACACCGGCCAGCGAGATGACGCCGGAGTCGTCGGCGATCACCACGTCCTCGGCGTCGAGGGTGCGCTCGACATCGTCGAGGGTGCGCAGGGTCTCACCGGTGTTGGCCGAGCGAACGACCAAGCCGCCGTTGAGCTTTGCCGCGTCGAAGGCGTGCAGCGGCTGACCCAGTTCGAGCATCACGTAGTTGGTGACGTCGACGGCGGGCGAGATCGGGCGCATGCCCGACAGCATCAGCCTGCGCTGCAGCCACAGCGGGCTCACCGCGTCCGGGTTCACCCCCGTGACCCGGCGCACGCCGAAACGGGTGCACTCCGAATCGGCCTCGAGCCGCACGGGCCACGCCTCCGCGTCGCCGTCGGCCAGCGTCCGCACGGCCGGGTCGGCGTACTCGAGATCGAAGCCGCAGGCCAGTTCCCTGGCCAGGCCGCGGACCGAGAAGCAGTAGCCGCGGTCGGGGGTGATGTTGAGTTCGATGATCGTGTCGTCGGTGCCGAGCAGCACGTTCGCGTCGTCACCGGGCTGCGCCGAGCCGGGCTCGAGCACCAGGATGCCGTCGTGATCCTTGCCGATGCCGAGTTCGGCGACCGAGCAGATCATGCCGTGGGAGGTGTGCCCGTAGGTCTTGCGCGAGGAGATCTTGAACCCACCGGGCAGCTCGCCACCGGGCAGCACGACGACGACGAGGTCGCCGACCGCGAAATTGCGGGCGCCGCAGACGATTTCCTGCAGCTCGGGGTTGCCGACATCGACCTTGCAGAAACGGATCGGCTTCTTGAACTCGGTGAGCTCGGTGATCTCGGCGACCCGGCCGACGACCAGCGGCTTGTCGATGTCACCACCGATCGGCTCGAGCTCGTCGACCTCCTCGACCTCCAGGCCGACGCGGACGAAACCGGCATCGAGCTCTTCGGCGGACACCGACCATTCCGGGGTGGTGCGCTGCAGGATCTCGGTCAGCCAGGACTGCGCTACTCGCACGTGACTTGTCGCTCTCTCTCAGGACCGGATACCGAAGGGCAGGGTGAACCGCACGTCACCCTCGACGATGTCGCGCATGTCGGGGATGCCGTTGCGGAACTGCAGCGTGCGCTCCATGCCCATGCCGAACGCAAACCCGGAGTACACCTCGGGGTCGATGCCGCTGGCGATCAGCACCTTCGGGTTGACCATGCCGCAGCCGCCCCACTCGACCCAGCCCGCGCCGCCCTTCTTGTCCGGGAACCACACGTCGACCTCGGCCGATGGTTCGGTGAAGGGGAAGTAGTTGGGGCGCATGCGGGTTCGGGTGTCGGGGCCGAACAGGGCGCGCGCGAACGCGTCCAGGGTGCCGCGCAGGTGGGCCATGGTCAGGCCCTTGTCGATCGCCAGACCCTCCACCTGGGAGAACACCGGGGTGTGGGTGGCGTCGAGCTCGTCGGTGCGGAAGGTGCGGCCGGGGCACACGACGTAGATCGGCAGCTCGCGTTCCAGCATCGACCGCACCTGCACCGGGGAGGTGTGCGTGCGCAGCACCTGGCGCGAACCCTCCGGGGCGATGTGGAAGGTGTCCTGCATGGTGCGCGCCGGGTGATCGGGCAGGAAGTTCAGCGCGTCGAAGTTGAAGTGCTCGGTCTCGACCTCGGGGCCCTCGGCGACCTCCCAGCCCATGCCGACGAACACGTCGGCGATCTGCTCGGAGATGACGGTGATGGGATGGCGGGCGCCGACCGGCTGACGGCGGGCGGGCAGGGTGACGTCGATCTTCTCCGCCACCAGCACGGCCTGATCGCGCTCTTCCAGCAGCGCGGCGCGGCGCGCCTCGAACGCGTCGGACACGCGCTTGCGGGCGACGTTGACCCGCTTGCCCGCGTCGGCCTTCTCCTCCTTGGGCAGTGCGCCCAGCCCCCGCTGTGCGAGCGCGATCGGCGACTTGCCGCCGATGTAGTCGGTCTTGGCGACCGCCAGCGCATCCAGATCAGCCGCAGCGGCGAACGCCTTCTCGGCCTCCGCTGCCGCTGCCGCGAGTGCCTCCTCGGTCAGCAAGGCGTTCTGCTCGACTCCACTGTTGTCGTCGGCCACGATCGTTCGACTCTCCCCTGGGGATCGGTTCACGGGTGCGTCATTGCCTACCCGTATCGGTGCTGCATAAATCCTATGGGATCGGGTTCGCGCGATTCATCCGGATTACCGGCGGGCGATTCGCGACCATGCTAAGGCCCGCCGGAAGGTCGCGGTGCGGACCGACAAGTCCAGGTCAGGCCCGTCTTCGCAGGGTTCGCATCACGATCGACGGCAAACCGGAATTCGAGGGAACCGAATCGGCCTGTCTTCCGTCCAACCGTTCAAACACACCAGCGTGTTCGACTCGAGAACAGGACCACTCGATGCCTGAACAGACTTGCGATTCGACACCACCCCAGGGCCGCCGATCCCGCCTCACCACCCCGGGCAGCGGCCTGGCACTGTGCGGGCTCGGCATCCGGCCCTCGCGACCCCGACCGTTTCCGCGGGCAGGCGGATTGTGCGCGGAGGGGCAGGTACCGAACCAGCAGGCCGAACCACCTGAACCGGACTCGGACTCGGCCCCGCAGTCGGATGACCCCGCTTGAGACAGGGGCAGCGTCGATTCGACAGGCGTCGCGACACGTTGTCCGCGCAGGCGAATCATTGTGCAGACAGGCGGACAAGACCGGGGCAAGCCGCAGGCCCCGTCTGACACTGATGGACGGTGGCGACCTGGCAAATAGCAGGATCAACCCGGAGTCCCCAGGTACTGGGCGACCGCCCACTCCACCAGGACCGGCACCTCGGTGCCCGGGGCGATCGCCTCGTAGCTGCGGTTGGCCACGACGACCGCGATGCCGTGCAGATTCGTCCACAGGCTCAGGGCCCGTGCGCCGGTCGGATCGGCAACACACTCGGCAACGAGTCCTCGCCAGTGTCGGAACAGTGGAATCGTGACCGTCTCCCTCAGGTTCTCACCCGCACCCTCCAGTAGATCGTGCCGGAACATGAGCGTGAACATCTCGCGGCGGCGGGTCGCGAAGTCTACGTAGGCAAGGCATGTGGCGATCAGTCGTTGGCGTGGCGAATCTGCTTGTACTGCTTCGATTTCGGACCGGAGATCGGCGTAACCGCAGACGGCGATTGCTGCGAGTAGAGAATTGTGGGTAGGAAAGTGCCGGCGGGGTGCGCCGTGGGACACCCCCGCTTCACGGGCGATTGCTCGCAGACCCAGTTGTTGCGCTCCGACGTCCTCGAGCATCTCGACACCGACCGCCACCAGCCGGTCCCGAAGTGATTCAACTGCACTCATGGACCCATCCTCCCGCACTGTGTAGACAGTGCCTACGAAGATCGTGTAGACAATGTCTACACATCCTTTCCGGGGAGGCATTCCATGTGGTACTGGCTACTGAAACATCTGCTGGTGGGTCCGGTGCTGTGGCTCCTGGGGCGCCCAAGAGTGGATGGGCTGCAGCATGTTCCAGCTACGGGGCCGGTCATCGTCGCCGCCAATCACTTGGCGGTCGTGGATTCGCTGTACCTGTGTCTGGCGTTGCCGCGAAGGGTAACTTTCCTCGCCAAGCAGGAGTACTTCACCGATCGCGGCCTCCGGGGCCGAATCAATCGGTGGGTGATGACTGCCACCGGACAGGTGCCAGTCGATCGCGGCTGCGAGAACTCCGGGGCGGATTCGCTGGCAGCGGCGGTGAGAATTCTGGAGCGGGGAGGGGTCTGGGGTATTCACCCTGAGGGCACACGGTCGCCCGACGGGCGGATCTACCGGGGCCGCACCGGTGTCATCCGCGTGGCGATGCAGACCGGTGCACCCGTGATCCCGGTCGTCCTGACCGGAACCGATCGTGTGAATCCGCGTAATCGCCGCTTTCTGCGACCGGCGAGGGTACGCATCTCCTTCGGTCGTCCGCGCTACTTCGCGCCCGCCGATCCGCAGGGTGTACGTCGCGCAACCGATGAGCTCATGGCCGACATCTCGCGCCGGTCTGGCCGGCCTTATGTCGATTGCTACGCAGCAACGTTCAAAGCCGGAGCGGCTCGAGCCTCGATCAGCATGGAGGCTGCCGCTCACATCGGTCCTACCCGTAGAGCGGTAGGCACCCGGTATCCACGGCTGTCGACAGCGGCACAGGAAGCATGATCGGGTCGCCGAACATGCCCTCGACCGGGTCCGGGTACACACCTGAGTCGGGATCGCGATACAGCGCCCACCGGCCGAACCCGGGGTCGATGACGAGCAGGGTGCGGACACCTGCCGCGCCGTACCAGCCGTTCTTGCCGGTGATCTGGTGCGCTTTCTCCGATCTCGAGATCACCTCGACGGCCAGTTCGACGTCGGCAGGGTCGGCGAGCCACTCGTCGTCGGTGTCCCAGGCGTCGGGGAGCACGATGAGGTCCGGCGTGCAGTAGTCGTCGGCATCGCCGGGCATGGCGATCGAGGTCACCTCGTAGGCGGCGAGCCCTTCGGGCATGACCGATTCGAGTTGGTGGCGCAGTCGGCGGATCGTGCCCGCATGTTTTCCACACAGGGACGGTGACGTCGCGAGCGCCCCTCCCAGAATCTCGACCTGCAGACCGGTCGCGTGTTCGATCTCTTCGGCGACCTTGCGAAGGTTGCCAGGCCGGGGATGCATCGCGGGAGGTGTCATCCGGTCGCTCCATTCGTGCGGACTGCCGTGCTCGACGGTAGCGCGGCCACCGCGCCCAAGGACGCCATGTCGGTACTTCGCATCGCGCTGACCGGCCGTGGGAAATTCGAGGGAACCGAATGGGGTTGCGCCACGTCCAACTGTTCAAACACACCTGCGTGTTCGACTCGAGAACAGGATGACTCGATGACTGAGCAAACTTGCGATTCGATCCCGCCGCAAGGCGGGCGGACCCGCCGGACGGCTCCGGGGAGCGGTTTGGCACTGTGTGGACTCAGCATCCGGACCACCGGGCGCCGACCCTTTCCGCGTGCGGTGGGGTTGTGCGGACGACCGGAGACTTCTCCCGAGCCTGGACCCGGTCGATCGGAGGGCCTTGGATGAGACGACGTCCGGATCGCCGGTCGGAGCCCTCGGTGCGGCGGTTGTATGTGCGGTTTCAGGCCGCCCAGCCCTACCGGCACGGGCGGTTTCCCGGCGTGGTCGGCCTGGTCGAGGGTCTGTCGTCGGAGGGTCGGCTGACCGTCGAGCAGGAGCGGTTCCGGCGTAGCGGCAACGACTGGTTCGGCGATCATCTGGTGAATCCGTACGAGGTGGATCGGCGGGTCTACGACCGCGAGCGGCATCCGGGCGCGGCGGCGTGGTTCAAGTCGACCGCACTGCCGATGATCGACCGGGTCAGTGGGTACCTCGACATCCTCGACGCCCACGGGATCGCTTGGGAGCGGCTGGATTCCGATTCGCCGGGGTCATCCTGTACGAGGATCCGCAACAGATCGTGGCACTGCCCGAGGTGATCGCCGCGGTGGGCTCGTACGAGACCGATGGCCCGCGCGCCGCGGTGGGCACGCGGACCATCCGGATCAGACGGACTGCCGGGTGTGGCGCGGCAGGAATGCCGCCACCACCGCCGCGACGGCGACCAGTGCCGCGCCCACCCAGACGGCGGGGACGAGGCCGTCGACGTAGGCCTGGGGGTCGGTGTAGGAGCCGTGCGAGGCGAAGACCGAGGCGAGCACCGCGATGCCCATGGCCACGCCCACTTCGCGGACGGTGCTGTTGATGCCCGAGGCCATGCCCTGGTCGGCCGGGGAGGCGCTGGCCATGACGATGGTGGAGGACGGGGCGAAGGTCAGGCCCATGCCGATGCCACCGAGGACGAAGGGGGCGACGAAGGCGACATAGGCGACGTCGGTGGAGGTGATCAGCGCCATCCAGGCCAGTGCGACCGCCAGGAAGACCTGTCCGGTGGCGATGAGGACGCGCGGACCGACGCGGTCGACAACCAGACCGGCCAGTGGCGCGACGACCATCGGGACCATGGTCCACGGCATGGTGCGGATGCCGGATTCCAGCGGCGAATATCCCTGCACGACCTGGAAGAACTGGGCGAGCAGGAAGATCGCGCCGAAGACACCGGCGGAGAAGCCGAAGGACACGAGGTAGCTCAGGCTCAGCCCACGCGAGGCGAACATGCGCAGCGGGAGCATCGGGTCGGGGACGGTGCGTTCCCAGGCGACGAAGGCCATGAGCAGCGCCCCGCCACCGATCAGCGCGGTGAGCACGGGCGGTGCGGTCCAGCCGTCGTCGGCGCCGTGGATGACACCCCACACCAGCGCGAGTACCCCACCGGCCGAGAGCACGAGCCCGAGCAGATCCAATCGCCGTGCGGTGCCGCGTGATTCGGCGAGTATGCGCGCCGCGAACGGCAGCACCAGCAGGCCGATCGGGACATTGAGCCAGAAGATCCACTGCCAGTTCAGCCCGTCGACGACCGCACCGCCGACCACCGGACCGACCGCGACACCCAGCCCGGCCAGGCCGCCCCAGATGCCGATCGCGGCGCTGCGCATCCGGGCGGGGACCGCCGCGGCGAGCAGGGTCAACGACAGCGGCATCACCGCGGCGCCACCCGCACCCTGGATCGCGCGGGCCAGGATCAGCATCCACGGTTCGGTCGCGAGCGCGCAGGCCGCCGACGCGGCGACGAAGACGGCGATGCCGGCGAGGAACACCCGGCGGCGGCCGATCCGGTCACCCAGCGCCGAGGCGGTCAGCAGCAGCGAGGCGAACGACAGCGTGTAGGCGTTGATGAACCACTGCAGATCCGAAAGAGACGCTCCCAGTTCGGTTTTGATCACCGGCAGGGCGTTCGTCACGACGAGGTTATCCAGCGTCACCATGAACATCGGGATGCCGACGGCGGCGATCACCGCGCCGAGCGGTGCGGTTTTCGTGCCGCCGGGCGGCTGTGTGTCGGCGAAGACGGCATCGCCGGGTTCGAGTGTCTGAGTCATGTCCAACCCTGTTGTTATTCACTGATAACTAATATCGACCATGGTTATGCATCGACTGATAACATGTCAAGAGGCGACGGACATTCGAGGAGGAACACACCCATGGGCGGCACGAGAACCCGGATGACCGCATCCGAGCGCAGCGCGCAGGTGCTCGAGGCCGCGGTGCACGCCTTCGCCGAATCCGGCTACGCCGCAACGAAGACCGATGAGATCGCCCGGCTGGCCGGCGTCTCGCAGCCGTATGTGATCCGGTTGTTCGGCACCAAGCAGCAACTGTTCCTCGCCGCGCTGCACGAGGTATGCGGGCGGATCGAGGCGGTGTTTCGCGGGGCCGATATCCCCCCGGATGCCGATACCGCCGAAGCGCTGTGCACCCTGGGCCAGGGTTTCGACGTCTTCCTGGCCGAACGCGAACTCCCGCTCATGCTCCTGCACGGCGCCGCCGCCAGCGCCGATCCCGCGATCGGCGATCCCATGCGCGAGCGGTTCGGCCGGATCTACCGCCTG
Organism: Nocardia sp. NPDC058497; assembly: GCF_042720195.1. Lineage (NCBI taxonomy): Bacteria > Bacillati > Actinomycetota > Actinomycetes > Mycobacteriales > Nocardiaceae > Nocardia > Nocardia sp. NPDC058497. The sequence continues at coordinate 8,916 of NZ_JBHXMY010000202.1, forward strand.
ATCGGCGAGCTCACCGGCGCCGACACTCTCGAATCACGCCGTTTCGTGGCCACCGGCATGCTGCTGACGATCATGACGGCCATGCAGGTCGCCGGGAGCGAGGCCATCCCGCTCCCCTGGGCCACCGAGATCCTCGACGATCTGCGGAGCTCCGCCGCGCCGGGGTGCTGACCGCCCGCTACTCCGCGTGCTGGACGCGGGAACTCGCGTAGAGGCAGATCGCCGCTGCCGCAGCCAGATTCAGGCTTTCGGCGCGGCCGTGGATGGGGATGCGGATGCGATGGTCGGCGCGGGCGGCGACGGCCGGGTCGAGGCCGTGCGCCTCGTTGCCGAAGAGCCAGGCGACCGGGCCCGCGAGGATCTCGTCGGCATCGTCGAGACCGACCTCGCCGGTGGCCGCGGTGGCCAGGATCGTGACACCCGCCGCGGAGATCGCGTCGAGGGTGGCGGTGATATCGCGGCTGCGCGCGGTCGGCACATGGAAGACGCTGCCCGCGCTGGCCCGGACGCATTTGCCGTTGTGCGGGTCCACGGTCTCCCCCGCGAGGATCACGCCGTCGGCGCCGACCGCGTCGGCGACCCGGATCAGGGTGCCCGCGTTACCGGGCTCGGCGATCTCGACGGGGACGGCGAGCATGCGCGGACCGCGGTCGAGGACCTCGCCGAGCGGCACATCGAGCAGCTCGCACACCGCGACCAGACCCGGCGCGGTGACGGTCTCGCCGAGGTGCTCGGCGGCGCGGTCGCTGACCAGCGTGGTGCGCACGCCGTCGGCGGCGGCACCGGCGATCAGCGCGTTCTCGCGTTCGGCCGCGGCGAGTGAAT
>NZ_JBHXMY010000203.1:0-9635 GCF_042720195.1 Nocardia sp. NPDC058497
GTCCCTGGCGCCGCGGGGGTACGGGGTTCTGGGGGCCCACCAGATACAACCCCACGTGGTTTTGTAAATCGGCGTGTATCTTGCTGTTTCGGGGGGTCCTGTGGGCCGCGGCGGCGGTATCCCGCCGGGGCGCGGCGATCCGTTCCATCAACCGCATCGACGATCCGAGACCGCGATCGGCCAGCGAGCTGCTCGCCGGCCCGTTGCGAATGCCGAACGCCTCGATCGCGCGCACGCCGCGACGCACCAGATCGGCCACCACGCCCTGAATCAGCCGATGGGCTACATCGGCCTCCTCGTAGGGGAATTCGGCCTGGAGCGTGGTCAGCAGGACCGCGTCCGGGCTCACAGGGGAGGTGGGGAACAGGGTCGACCGCGGCACGGCACTCGGGGGCGAGTACAGCGCGCAGCCGGCGATGTTGTTGTCGACATGCGCCAGCTGACCGCACGAGCCCCATTCGAGCATCACGGTCGAGAGCCAGGCTTCTTTCTCGAAGACCGGATCGCTGAAGGCGTGGGAGTCGGCAGCGACGGCCGGATCGAGCTCCCAGAACACACACCGCCGGGTGTGTGCGGGTAGCTGATCGAGTCCGTCGAGAGTCAAGGCTGTGACGCTGGTCGACACCGCTCTGTTCAGCCTCCAGCTGTCCGATTCATCCACGCTCACGCCACATCACTATCCACAGTAATGCCGCCTCTTTCAATTATGTAGAAAGGCTGGGAGTGCCCCGTCACAGTGACGTTTCAGGGCCGCTTTGCTCCATCAGCGCCACAATGCGCTCGAGATCTTCGACGGAACCGAACTCGACAACGATCTTGCCTTTACGCTTTCCGAGGCTGACCGTGACCCGGGTGTCGTAGGAGCCCGACAACCGTTCGGCCACTTCCTGCAGACCCGGCATGTGGATCGGCTTACGTTTCGGCGCCGGGGGAGCGACCTCCGACGGATTGCGGTTCGCGAGCGTCACCGCTTCCTCGGTGGCCCGGACCGACAGTCCCTCGGCGACGATCCGCGCCGCCAGCACTTCCTGTGCGTCGGCACCGGCATCCAAACCGAGCAGCGCCCTGGCGTGGCCTGCCGAGAGCACTCCGGCGGCCACCCGACGCTGCACCGGAATCGGTAGCTTCAGCAGTCGGATCATATTCGTCACCACCGGCCGGGAACGACCGATTCGCGTGGCCAATTCCTCGTGGGTGACGTCGAATTCCTCGAGCAGTTGCTGATAGGCGGCCGCCTCTTCGAGCGGGTTCAGCTGCACGCGGTGGATGTTCTCCAGCAGCGCGTCGCGCAGCATCGCGCCGTCGTCGGTGTCGCGGATGATCGCGGGGATCGTCGCCAGTCCGGCTTCCTGGCACGCGCGCCAGCGGCGCTCGCCCATGACCAACTGGAACTTGTCGACGCCCGGTTCGACACGACGCACCACGATCGGCTGCATCAGACCGAACTCGCGGATCGAGTGCACCAGCTCCGCCAGTGCCTCTTCCTCGAAGACCTGACGCGGCTGCTTCGGGTTCGGCACGATCTGCTCGGCGGGCACCTCGCGGTAGACCGCGCCGCCGGGGGAGACGAGGTCTTCCTCGGGTTCGGGTTCGGCATCCGGGACGCGATGCAGGAACGCCTCGGCCGGCTGCGGGCCGATCGGGTTGATCCCGATCACGCTCGCCGCGGCACTGCTGAGACCCGGCGCCGTCGCTGCCGGACCCGTCGGGATCAGTGCGGCCAAGCCGCGCCCGAGACCGCCCTTTTTCGCCTGACTCATCGGCTACCGATCCCTTCCTCGTTCCAACTCACTACGACGCGTCCTGGCGAAGCTGGGCGCGGGCGGCGAGCTCGCGCCCCGCGTCCAGGTAGCTCATCGCGCCGCGGGAGCCTGGATCATAATCGAGCACGGTCATGCCGTAGCCCGGTGCCTCCGAGACCTTCACGCTGCGCGGGATCATCGACTTGAGCACGACGTCGCCGAAGTGGTTGCGCACTTCCTCGGCCACCTGGTCGGCCAGTTTGGTGCGGCCGTCGTACATCGTCAGCAGTACGGTCGAAACGTGGAGTTCGGGATTGAGGTGCGCCTGCACCAGCCCGATATTGCGGAGCAGCTGGCCGACGCCCTCCAGTGCGTAGTACTCACACTGGATCGGGATCAGCACTTCCTTGGCCGCCACGAGCGCGTTGACGGTGAGCAGGCCGAGGGAGGGCGGGCAGTCGATCAGGACGTAATCGATGTCGTAGCCGGCGATGGCCGCCTCGTGGATCGCGGTCTTCAGACGACCCTCCCTGGCGACCATCGAGACCAGTTCGATCTCGGCGCCGGCGAGGTCGATCGTCGCCGGAACACACAGCAGCCGTTCGCTGTGCGGGCTCTGCTGGATCGCGTCCTTGACGGCGACTTCGCCGATCAACAGCTCGTAGCTGGAGGGGACCCCGGAGTGATGCGCGACGCCAAGCGCCGTGCTCGCATTGCCCTGCGGATCGAGATCGACGACAAGCACCGTCATGCCCTGGTGCGCTAGTGCCGCAGCGAGATTGACCGTCGTCGTGGTCTTACCCACGCCGCCCTTCTGGTTGGCGATGGTGATGATCCGTTGCTCGCGGGGTTTCGGCACAGTGACCTTTCCTGGATGCAGAATCTGGCTGGCGCGTTGCGCTTCCGCCGCGATCGGGGTCTCGGCCGGGGAGATATTCCCGAAAGGAGTGTTCCCGAACGTCTCCGCGTCGAAGCTGCTGGAATCCAGCATCCCCGGGACCCGCGACGCTGTTTCCCGTGAAACATTCGCCGGACCGCTCGACATAGACTGCTCCTAACCCGAGAAACTCAGATCACGTACTCCCGACCGAGCGTCGGCGCCGTGTCATCACAAACAAGTTCGGGGGCGTCCGGCCACATCCGCGGTGGCTCCCGGCGCGCACGCCCGACTGAGAACAGCTTGCCAGCCCCGCGACCGTTAGGAAAGCTGAATCGCGGCACGCCGGGAAGGACACACCCAAGTTCGCGCAAATTGGTGTCCAGAGCGATGTTTCACGGGAAACGACGCCGCCGACTGCCCCGCCAATCCAACCCTCATTGCGAGAGTCATTGCGCGGCACCCGGGCTGGATGAGCGCCAGAGAAGGTGGGTTCGCGTTCCACGTGAAACATGACAGGAGAGCGGTTTGCGGCACTCCACCGGAACTAGTGAAATTCGGTCCGATGCGGCCATAGGCAAACACCCTCGGCCACTTTCGTCACGTTACGAAAGCGGAACTACCGCTTCCCTGCCTTCTTCTCCGCACCGGCAGCCTTCCGGCCGGCGCGACGAGTCGGACGTTCGGCGCGGGGGAGTAGTTCGGCGCTGATCACGAGAGTCGGGACCTCGACGATCCCGGCGCCACAGCCGACGACCCGGAGATCGGTGGCTCCGTCGCGAATCAGTTCGGCGCCATCGCGTTCGAGTTCCTCGGCGGCACTCGTTCCCTTGAGGGCGAGCATCCGGCCGTGATCACGGAGCAGGGGGAGCGACCAGTGCGCGAGCTTGGCGAGCGGGGCGACCGCGCGCGAGGTGGCGACGTCCGCGCCGCCGGCCTCCTTGATGACACCGGACTGCTCGGCGCGGCCACGAACGACGGTGACGTTCTTCAGCCCGATCTCGTCGATGAACTCGCCCAGAAAGACCGTGCGGCGCAACAGCGGTTCCACGAGGGTGATGCGGAGATCCGGCCGGGCGATGGCCAGCGGAATACCGGGAAGCCCGGCGCCACTGCCGATGTCGACCACGGCCGCGCTCTCCTCGATCAGCTCGCCGACCACGGCGCAGTTGAGGATGTGACGGTCCCAGAGGCGGGGGACTTCCCGCGGGCCGATGAGGCCCCGCTCCACGCCGGCGGTAGCCAGCGCCGCGCAGTATCGGCGGGCGAGGTCCAGGCGGTCGCCGAACACCTGCGCGGCGGCGGCAGGCGGTTCCAGCTCGGCGGACAGCGCACCCAGTTCTCGTTCCACGTGAAACATCCTTCCGAGTGGTGGTCGATCGCAAGAGGACATGAATAAGGCCCCCGGTCCGAGACCGGAGGCCCTTTCATGGTCGCGGCGGTGTCAGCCTACTCGGGCACTACCACCACATGGCGATTCGGCTCGACACCTTCGCTCTCGCTCGCCACGCCCTCGATATCGGCGACGGCGTCGTGCACGATCTTGCGCTCGAACGGAGTCATCGCGGACAGCGCCTCGGGCTTGCCCGACTCGAGCACCCGCTTCGCGGCGGCGACGCCGAGCTCGCTCAGGTCGGCACGACGCTGCGCGCGCCAGCCGGCCACATCCAGCATCAGGCGGCTGCGAACGCCGGTCGCCTGCTGCACGGCCAGCCGGGTCAGCTCCTGCAGCGCGTCGAGGACTTCACCGTTGCGTCCGACGAGCTTGGTCAGATCGCGGCCACCGTCGATGCTCACGATGGCGCGGTCGCCCTCGACATCGAGGTCGATATCGCCGTCGAAGTCGAGCACGTCCAGCAGTTGCTCGAGGTAGTCGCCCGCGATCTCGCCCTCTTCGATCAACGCTTCTTCGGCGTCGTTCACGACGTCAACAGTCGTCGCCACAGTGGCGTCCCCTCCGTCGGTCTCGGTCTCAACAGTCATTGGATTCCTCTATCTGATCGCCACTCAGCGCTTACGCTTCTGGTTCGCTCGGCCACGGTTACCCGGCCGCTGCTGCCCACCGGGCCTGCGCTTACCGCCACCCTGCTTGGCGGTCTGCTTGGCGGTGCCGTTGGACGCGGCGGTGCCGTTGGTCGACTGTGTGTCCTCGGCCGGGGCGTCCTGCTTCTTACGGACGTCGACCGGCTTGGCGCCGGGCTTCGGCGCGTTCTGCGCGCGCAGCTCCAGCTTCTTCGCCTTCTTTTCTTCCGCTTCCTTGTCCATCCGGCCGAACACCAGGTGCTGCTGACCGTAGGTCCAGATGTTGTTGGCCACCCAGTAGATCAGGATGCCGATCATCAGGAAGGGGCCACCGACCATTACGCCGAGCGGGAAGACCCACAGCGACAGCTTGTTCATGATCGCGGCCTGCGGGTTGGCGGCGGCTTCCGGCGTCTGGCGCTGGACGGAGGCACGCGCATTGAAGTGGGTCGCCAGTCCGGCGATCACCATCAGCGGGATCGCGACAAGCGCGATGGTCAGCCTGGTCGGTGTGCCGCCCCAGTCTGCGAAGGCTTCCATCTCGCTCTGCGGCGCGGTGATGAAGGCAGCGATCGGCGCACCGAAAATGCGGGCGCTCAGAAACGACTGAACATCGGCCGCGCTGAAGATGTAGTTCGCGGTGTGAGCATTGTCGTAGGCCGACATATCCAACTGGCCGAAGCCGCTGCCTGTGCGGTTGAACGAGCGCAGCACATGGAAGAGACCGAGGAACACCGGCACCTGCACCAGGACGGGCAGGCAGCCCATCAGCGGGTTGAAGCCGTGTTCCTTCTGCAGCTTCTGCATCTCCCGCGCCATGGTCTCGCGGTCGTTCTTGTACTTCTTCTGCAGCTCCTTGATCTGAGGCTGCAGTTCCTGCATCTGCTTGGTGGTGCGCACCTGCTTGACGAACGGCTTGTACAGCACGAGCCGCAGCGTGAAAACCAGGAAGACGATGGCGAGGCTCCAGGCGAGCCCGCTGTCCGCTCCGAACACGAAGCCGAAGGCTTTGTGCCAGAACCACAGAATCGCGGATACCGGCCAATAGATGATGTCGAGCACGGCTCTAGGTACTCCCGTCGTTCGTATCGCCGATCAGCGCGGGCGATGACTTTGTGCAGGCATTCGACCCGCGCTCTGGCACGGGATCCCACCCTCCAGGGTGCCAGGGCGCGCATTTCGCGAGGCGCACGGCCGTCAGTGCCGACCCGACGAGCAGTCCGCGGGTGCGCAGGGCGGTCACCGCGTACTCGCTGCAGGTGGGGGTGAACCGGCAGATCGGCATCCGGGTGGGGGAGACATAGGTCCGGTAGAGCTCGATCAGGAAGATCAGCGCGTTCGCGGGGAACCGGGTGAGGGTCTTCATCGCCGCTCACCGGCCGGGGTGCGACCGAGCGCGGGCTCCGGTGCGGTACGCAGTCCGAGCTTGCGTAGGCCGGAGCGCAGCTGGCGCAGCAACTCGGCGGAGTCGGCGGTGGCCGCGCCGGGCAGCGCCCGGATCACGACATCGGTACCGGCGGGCAGTTCGTCGACGACCTGGGCGCACATATGACGCAGGCGGCGGGCCACCCGGTGGCGAACCACCGCGTTTCCCACCGCCTTGCTCACAATCAGCCCGAACCGCGGACCGCCTACCCGGATCAGGGAATCGACGTCGGCGACATCGTCGTACGTGTGCGTAAGCGCGTGTACGACGAGATCTCGCCTCCCGATTCGCTGACCGCGGCGCACCGTGCGGGAGAATTCGGCACGGTGATGCAACCGATACGGCTCAGGCAACACCCGAGCGTCCGACTACGCGCGATCAGGCAGTCAGTTCGGAACGGCCCTTACGGCGACGCGCCGAAACGATGGCGCGACCCGCACGGGTACGCATCCGGAGGCGGAAGCCGTGCACGCGCGCCCGACGACGGTTGTTCGGCTGGAACGTCCGCTTGCCCTTGGCCACGGTCAACACTCCTCGAGTTGGTGGGCACCGTTCGGCGCCCGAAGTCTGTTCAATGATTCGGATGTCTGCGCAGCGGACCGCGGTCTACACGCAGAAAGCCTTGGCGATCGACGTGCAGCACACAGCCGCCACCGCGCCAAGGGGTGACTGTACGAGGGTACTGATACCGCTACGCAGGGTCAAACTCGGCCCCCAAGCACGTGCGCCAGGCACGAAGTCCAGGTTACCGGACCCCGGCGAGTCGCCGGAGAGCGGGCCGACCTGGGCCGACACGCCCGGGACGCACTCACGCATCGGGGCAGTTTTCGTGAGTTCCTCCACACCTCTGGCCTTCTGCGGCGGGGGCCGCTAACCTCTGTAGCCGGGGGATTGCTGAAGAACCGCAGGTCCAGCCCCATTCACTGCCACACGCTGGCAGATTCCCTCTATCCCCAGGTTTGTCCACATCTGTGGATAATTGTGTGGAAAGACGGCCGGAGTGGCATATTCGTAGGGCCGACGGTGCCCGCGCCGCACTCGGAGATTCTGGGACCGCACGGCGTTCGAACCGGCTTCGGTTGTACGCAGGATTACTGGATTCCACCTGTTCACAGGTGGTTTGCTCGCGTGCTCCCGGCCGTGGGCCCCAACAACCGGTCCGGGGAGGACGCTGCATGGACGACGAGCAGAATGTGCTGGCCACTGTATGGCCTGAGGTGGTTGCCGAGCTCACCACCGGGTCCGCCGACGGCGCCATTCCCGCGGTCAGCCGCGCGCAGCAGGCCTGGCTGAAACTGGTCAAACCGCTCACCGTCGCCCAGGGCTTCGCGTTGCTGTCGGTGCCGTCCTCGCTCGCGCAGGAGGCGATCGAGCGTGATCTGCGCGAACCCATCCTGCGCTCGCTGGGTCGCCGGCTCGGTCCGCAGGTCGAAGGATTGGGTGTGCGCATCGCCGCGCCGAGCCCGGCCGCGGGGGAGCGGGCGGGCAGTTCGCCGCGGCACGCCAGGATGACGAGCCGGCCGGAGCGCCCGCGCGAGCAGGTGCGCCCGCCGACCGGCTATCCCGGTCCCGATTTCAGTGTTCCCGACTACGCCGCGCGCGGTGAGTACGGCCGTCCCCGCTACGGCGCCGGCGAGTACCCCGCGGGCAACGGCGAGTACGGCAACGAGTACCAGGGCGGGCAGGAATATCCGCCGACCGGTGACTACGGCAACAGCTACGGCGGCCGCGAGTACCCAGCGCAGGCGGGCGAGTACGGCGAGCGTCCCGACTACGCAGGTCATCGGGAGTACCAGTCCGAGCCGGAGTACCGGCAGCCCGAACCGGAATACCAGCAGCCCGAGTACCAGCAGCAGCCGCCGGATTATCAGCAGCAGCAGCCCGAATACGCACAGGCACCGGAGTACGGGCAGGCACCGGAGTTCCAGCCCGACCGCGCCGAGTTCCCCGGCACCGACTTCGAGCCGACGGCGGCGTACCCGGTACCCGACTTCAACGGCGGCGAGTTCGGCGGTCGTGGCGAGTTCCGTGGCGCGCGCCCCGACCAGCGCCCGGCCGATGCCGCCCCACCCGCCCGCCGGGAGCCCTCCGGTTCGCCCCGACGCGAGCACATCCCGCCGGGTCAGGAATCGCTGTTCACCCCCGACCCGCCGCCGCAGCGCGCGCCGAGCCGGGGCCGCGGCCCGCAGCAGGACGAGCCGATCGCCGCGCGGGCCGAGGAACCCACCATCGAGCCCGCGCCGGAACCGCTGCGGCCGGGCACGCCGGGCGCCGAGCCCGCCGACGACGAGCCGGTGGTCGACGCCCGCAACAACTGGCCGACCTACTTCAACAAGTCGCCCGAGGCGCCTCCGCAGGCGTCCTCCTCGGCGAGCTTGAACGCCAAGTACACCTTCGAGACGTTCGTCATCGGCGCGTCCAACCGGTTCGCGCACGCCGCGGCGGTCGCCATCGCGGAAGCGCCCGCACGCGCCTACAACCCGCTGTTCGTCTGGGGCGCTTCGGGTTTGGGCAAGACGCACCTGCTGCACGCGGCCGGGCACTACGCCCAGCGGCTGTTCCCGGGCATGCGGGTGAAGTACGTGTCCACCGAGGAATTCACCAACGACTTCATCAACAGCCTGCGCGACGACCGCAAGGTCGCGTTCAAGCGGCGCTACCGCGAGACCGACATCCTGCTGGTCGACGACATCCAGTTCATCGAGGGCAAGGAAGGCATCCAGGAGGAGTTCTTCCACACCTTCAACACCCTGCACAACGCGAACAAGCAGATCGTCGTCTCCTCCGATCGCCCGCCCAAGCAGCTGGCGACGCTGGAGGAGCGGCTGCGCACGCGCTTCGAGTGGGGCCTGATCACCGATGTGCAGCCGCCCGAACTGGAGACCCGCATCGCGATTCTGCGCAAGAAGGCGCGGATGGACCGGCTCGATGTGCCGCACGACGTGCTCGAGCTGATCGCCAGCCGGGTGGAGCGCAATATCCGCGAGCTCGAGGGCGCGCTGATCCGGGTGACGGCCTTCGCCTCGCTCAACGGTCAGCCGCTGGATCTGTCGCTGGCCGAGGTGGTGCTGCGTGATCTGATGCCCGACACCGCGGCGCTGGAGATCAACGCGGCGACGATCATGGCCGTCACCGCCGAGTACTTCAATACGACGCTCGAGGAACTGACCGGGCCCGGCAAGGCGCGGCCGCTCGCGCAGGCCCGTCAGATCGCCATGTACCTGTGCCGTGAGCTCACCGATCTGTCGCTGCCCAAGATCGGGCAGGCGTTCGGTCGCGACCACACCACGGTGATGTACGCGGAGAAGAAGGTGCGCAAGGAGATGACCGAGCGGCGCCGCGTCTACGACCAGGTGCAAGAACTCACAGCCCGGATCAAACAGCGCTCCCGCTGATTTCATCCACACCCTCGAACACCGCCCTGACCTGGGGCGGTGTTCTTTTTTGCCCTGTGGATTCCTCGAGGAATCCCTGTGGACTACGACCTGTAAAAAACCCGTTTTGTCCCCGTTGGGCCCACGGGGGGGGGGGGGCGTGTGGGGGGGTGGGGCACAACCCCGTTTGAAAC
>NZ_JBHXMY010000204.1:0-9559 GCF_042720195.1 Nocardia sp. NPDC058497
GTGCCGGCGTGGTTGGCGACGATCAGCGCGCCACCGGTGGCCGGGATGTTCTCGATGCCCGCGACCTCGACCCGGAACCAGAAGTCCGACAGCGGCCGCAGGGCGGGCAGGATGACCGACTCGAGCAGGTGCTCGTCGTAGCCGAACTCGTCGACCTGGTAGTCGCCGGTGAACCTGCGCCGCGCGAATTCCGCGGCGTTCTCGATCTGCGCGCCGACGGCGTCGCGGACGATGTCGGACAGGCTCCTTGGCGGCAGGGTCGGCATGCCGGGCCTGCGTTCGCTCAGCGAGGTGACCGGGGTGGCCTGCACCGGCTGGTCGGGCCAACGCCGCGCCGGTGGTCGTTGCCGGGCCTCGACATTCACGTCGAGACGAATTACTTTCGCTCCCTCGTTCATGTATGCGCTCCCGAACCGGCCCCGATGAGGCCGAGCAGTTTGGTTTCCGCGGCGTCGATCCATGCCGGATCGAAGACGGGCCGCAACGCTGCGCCCGCGATGAAATCGTCGAATGCCTGGACCGAGGTCCAGCGTGGGGTGAAACCGAGTTCGGTCCGCATGCGGGTCGTGTCGAGCCCGCAACCGAAGTAGAAGTAGTCGGGTTGTTCACTGCTGAATCCGCGCATGACCGGGCCCATCAGCGTGCGCCCGACTGTGCGGAAAACGAAGAACGGCACCGGCGCGACTATGCGCCCTGCCCGGCGGATCGCCTGCGACATGGCCAGCGCGCCGTCGCCCGCGATATTCACGGTGCCGCCGTGTGCGCGTAATGCGGCGTGCACCAGGACGGCGACAGCGTCTTCCTCATGCAGTAATTGCAGCCTGGCTTCGCGACCGAGCACGGTGGGCGTGATCGGCGAACGCAGATATTGCACGCCGCGATCGGCCAGCCGGGGACCCACGATCGGCGCGAAACGCAGAATCGATGCGGAAATATCGGGCCTGCGCCGCGCCATTCCGCGCACCAGCGCTTCGATATCGATCATGTCGCGCGCAAACCAACCGGGCGGTGGGGTACGCGCGCCCATTTCCTCGGTGAATTTCGCCGGGTCCTTGGCACTGCAGCCGTACACCGCCGACGACGACCGGACGACAACGCGCCGCACCGACGGCGCCTTCTGACACACGGCGAGCAACTGCATCGTGCCGAGGACGTTGAGATCCTTCATCACCGCGCGACCGCCACCGGCGGGCGGACGGGTGAGCACGGCCGCGTGCACGACGGTGTCGACGTCGTTGCCCTCGACGACCTTGCGGATCAGCGGATTCCTGATGTCGGCGCGCACGAACTCGGCGCTGCCCATGCGACGGCGGAGGTCCCGGCTCGGGGTCATCGTGTCGACGGCGATCACCCGCTCGACACCCGGTTCCGCGGCGAGCCGGGACGCGACGTTACTACCGAAGAAGCGGCTGGCACCGGTGACCAGAACTACCTTCGGTACGTGTCGTTCCCGTGTGTCTGAACTCGGTCCCACTCAAAGCCCCCTGCGCTTCTCATGTTTTCCCGCGTACCAGAGTAGCCGCATTCGCGCCACCCACCGACACGATCAACAAGCTTTTAACACTGACGCTGTAAGAACACACAAGCCCGCCACCTCCGAAGGTGACGGGCTCGCGTAGGCACGCGGGCTTACTTGCCGAGTTTGCGCCGCTGAACACGCGTGCGGCGAAGCAGCTTGCGGTGCTTCTTCTTCGACATACGCTTGCGGCGCTTCTTGATCACAGAACCCATAGGGTTTCCTCGCGTTTCTCTACTCGGCATACACACGCGGTGTCGCGTGCGTCGTCTGGTGCCCGCGCCGCCGGGGCGCACCGGACACCACGAAGCGGTGCCACCGGCAGGCGGACACGAACCGAGGGTTCATGCTACCGGGACACCCGAGCAGCGACGAAACCGCCCTTCTACCTGGCGGGCTGGTTCAACCGGCGTCGAAGTACGACGTCTCCAGGTAGTCGTGCACCGCCTTCGCGTGCACCCGGAACGAGCGGCCGACCCGCACCGCGGGCAGTTCACCCGAGTGCACGAGCCGATACACCGTCATCTTCGACACCCGCATGAGCTCGGCGACTTCGGCGACGGTGAGAAACTGCGTGCCACCGCCGATCACCGGTTGTCCCTGCGTGGAGCCGGCCCGCGGACCGGATGAACCCGATCCACCGCCCGACGCCGGTGAATTGCTTGCAGACATTCTGTTCGCAGACATCATGGCACCATTGACCTCCGGCACGTCCGCGCCACCGGCTTCCCCACCGGCGGAACAGACACGCACGTGCTTCTACGAGCTTAGCGGGACCAGTGGGATTACTGCGACGGGTGTGAGAAATCGGTTTTCATCCCGGGTACCCGATCGTCATTCGTTCGACGCGCCCTGTTCCGCGGAGCGTTGCTTGGAGGCGTGCAGCGCCTCGATGAACGCCGACCGCAGCGCACCGCGCTCGAGCACCCGCAGCGCCGCCGCCGTCGTGCCGGCGGGCGAGGTGACCGCGGCCCGCAGATCGACCGCGCTCTGCCCGGTCTCGTCCAGCAGCGCGGCCGAGCCGATCATGGTCTGCACGACCAGCTGGCTGGCCACATCGCGGGTCAGCCCCAGGCTCACGCCCGCATCGATCATCGCCTCGACGACGAGGAAGAAATACGCCGGTCCCGAACCCGACACCGCGGTGACCGCGTCCATCTGGGCTTCGGGCACCGTGGCCACCTGACCGACGGCCTCGAGCATCTCGCCGACGAGCTCGAGCTGCTCGGCGTCGGTGTAGCGGCCGGCGGAGAGCACGCTCATGCCCTGCCCGACCAGCATCGGCGTATTCGACATGACCCGGACCACCGCGAAGCCGGCGGGCAGCTTGGACTCGAGCCGCGCGGTGGTGACACCCGCGGCCAGCGAGACGAGCACCTGGTCGCGGCCGGTGTCGAGGTCGGCCTTGGACAGGTCGGTGAGCACCGAGTCGACATCGCCCGGATTGACCGCGACGACGACGATGTCGGCACCGACGACCGCGTCGGCGACCGATCCGGTCACCCGGATCTTGAACCGCTCGGCGAGCTGCGCCGCCCGCGCGGCGACCGGCTCGACGACGACCAGATCCTTGGTCGCCCTGCCGGATTCCAGCAATCCGGCGACCAGCGCCTCACCGATCCGCCCGCCACCGACCACCGCAATTCTCGTCATGAGACAAGGCTAAGCGGGACAACCCGGTCAGCCCAACGCAGCCCGCCCATCCCGCCTCTCCGCGTACTTAGGCCGTACGAGTAGGAGCCGCTCGGCTACGTACAGGTCCTGCGTAGGAAGGTACGTCGGTCGAGGTGGTTGGGGAGTTACCCATGTGCTCGCGTGATCAGTGCGTTACGTCGGTTCTCGCGTGATGTGTGGGTAACCGCAGAGACGGACTGTCTAAGTACGCGGAGAGGCGGAGGGGATCAGCGCCAGCTGGCGGCTCTGGGCCACGACGGCGCCGGTGGAGTCGATGACCAGCTGGTCTTCGTCGAACATGCGCTCACCGACCTCACGGGCGGTCGCGATGACGCGCAGCCAGCCGGGGGCGGGGATGCGGCGCAGGTAGGTGGTCATCTGGACGGTCGGCGACCAGCCGAAGTGGCCGAGGTTGATCGGCACCGGCGGGCTCATGTCGGCGGCCATCATGGCGAAGGCGGCGCGCACGCGCGGGTCGGCCTCGTCGCCGTCGAGCGGGCGGATCCACAGCCGGGCCCGGGGCGGGCCGGTCTCGCCGCGGGCGAAGTCGGCCCAGGTCGCGTCGAGGAAGACCCGCGACACCTCACCGACGTGCACGATCTTGCCCATCGGCGAATCGGGGGTGTACTCGAGCGCGGCGGCGTCCGGCTCGGCGGGCATGTCGGTGCCGGTGTCGCTGAAGCGGGTGCCGTCGGCGTCGAGGTGGCCGAAGGTGAAGGCGGTGCGCACCAGCGTGCGCCCGTCCTGGATCAGCTCCGCGTCGGCGAGGCAGATCTGGCGGCCCTTCTTGCGGATGTGCACCGCGTACTCGACCTCACCGGGCTCGGGGGCGCCGAGGAAGTCGGAGCTGGCCGCGATGGGCGCCATCTGCGCGAGCGCGGGGTCGGCCTCGGTGAGCCAGCGGGTGGCCGCGGCGGCGCTGGCGGCGACCATGGTGCCGCCGTGCACCTTGGGACCGATGGTCCAGGTGGGCGCGATGATGCCGACGTAGCGCCCGGTCTCGGCATCGGTGGTGGGGAGCTCGGTCAGGTCGACCACCTGACTGAACGGCGCGTCGGTCGCGAGTTCTCGCGTCATCGTCACTCCTGGTCGCTGTGCAACGGCAATTCGTACAGCGTACAAGCAGGCCACGGCGACCACCATGGCGCGGCGGTGTGATGTGTCAGGTGCGGTCGGCGTGGGTCGCGCCGGTGAGGTGCCTGCGCGCGAAATCGAGGGTGCGGCCGAGCAGCGCCGAGCGCTCGGCGGTGGTCCGCGCCGTCTGGGTGTTGATCTCGGCCACCGCGTGCCCGGTGAAGCCGGTGTGCACCAGGTACTCGCACAGCTGCGCGCACGGCTGGGTGCCCTCGCCGGGGACCAGGTGCTCGTCGTGGGCGGCGCCGCGGCCGTCGGCCAGATGCAGGTGCACCAGGCCGTCCCCCATCCGCCGCGCCAGTTCCAGCGCGTCGGCGCCCGCGGTCGCGGTGTGCGACAGATCGAGGGTGTAGTGCTCGAAACCGATGTCGGTGGGATCGAACGACGGGCTGAACGCGCTCACCGCCCGGCCCGGCCCCGATCGGCGCTCCAGCCTGCGCACCGCGCCCTCGCGGAACAGCGTGTCGGCCCGCATCGGGAACATGTTCTCGACCGCGACCTTCACCGGATAGCCCGCCTCGAGCTCACCGACCTGGTCGGCGAAGCCCTTGGCGTAGCGGCGCTGCCAGCGGAACGGCGGATGCACCACGACGGTGTCGGCGCCCAGCGCCTGCGCGGTCCGCACGCTGCGTTCCAGCTTGGCCACCGGGTCGGCGCCCCACACCCGCTGGGAGATCAGCAGACACGGCGCGTGCACGGCGAGCACCGGAACGTCGTAGCGCTTGACGTAGGACTGCACGGTCGCGATGTCCTGGCTGGCCGGCTCGGCCCACACCATCAATTCCACACCGTCGTAACCCAATTCGGCCGCGTAGCGGAACGCCGCCTGCGTGTTCTCCGGATATACCGACGCCGTCGACAGCCCGATTCCGATGTCCGCCCGCGTGTTCCCCACAGCCCACTCCCTGCTTCAGCTGGTACTGAGGAGAAAGGCTAGCGGTCCCAGCGTCACGAAGACGCCTACGACGACAGCGATCACAGTGCTGAAGATGTCGTCGGTGCGGCGCAGCACCCGGACCAGGGCGACGAGTCCCAGGATCACGACCATCGCGAGGGCGAGCGCCACCCACGGCAGCGTCTCCCACATCGTCTCGAAACCCTTGAACAGCAACATGCCCGCGACCGCCGCGCCGACGCTCTGTCCGGCGAGGATCAGCCACTGACGGCGGTTGGCGTCGTCGGTGGCGGTGCGCGCGGAGCGGGCGCCGGCCCGGCCTGCCGCCAGCCGGCCCGCCGCCAGCCGGCCTGCCGCCACCCGGCTCGCACCCACCCGGCTCGCGGCCATCCGGCTCGCGGCGCGCGACTTGGCCCGGCGCGCCACCTTGGACGCGGCCGCCTTGGTCGCGGCCCGCCTGCTCGCCCTGGTCGGCTTCGGCTCGGGCTCGTAGTCGTCGTCGTAGTCGTCTTCGTCGTCGTACTCGCCGTCGTCGTATTCGGCGTCGGAGTAGTCGTTGTCGGCGTAGTCGCGGTCGACGTAATCGGACTCGGCGTAGTCGTCGGTGTCGGGGTCGGCGCCCGGCTGCTCGCCGCCGACGCGATAGACCTCGGTGCGCGCGTCGGCGTCGTCGGCGCGCTGGCGCAGCAGGTCACCGGCCACCGACTGGCCGGAGATCAAGGGCTGTTCCTGGCTGACCGGCGACCACGCGGCCGTGGCGAACCCACCGCTGTCGGGTGCGGACTCCTCGGCGTCGGGACGATGCCTGCGTGCCGACCACGACGGCAGTCCGCCCTTCTTCCCTGCCTCGGACCGTCGGCGATCCAGCGACGGCCGCTGATCGGCCTCCGGGGCCTGCGGCCAGCCGGTCCCCCGCGCCTGCGGGGCGTCTGACGGTTCGAAGGCCTGGGTGGCGTTGTCCTGGCGCCGGCCGAGAGCCGCATCGACGTCGGCGAAACCGCCGAAGCCGGGGACCGAATCCGGACGTGGCCCGAAGGCAGGTCCCGCATCCGGGTAACCGCCGAAGCCCGGCGCATCGGCGCCCGGATAGCCGTTGAACGGTGGCGCGTCCCGGCGGCCGTCGAAGGCACTCGGGGGCTCGTAGTCATAGCCGGCAGGCGTATAACCGGACGGCTCCGCGACAGGCACGGCGGCGGCTTCCTCCGCGGCCTCGGCGGCCCGCCTGCGCGCGGCGCGACCACCGGTGACCGGCGGCGCCTGCGGCGGCTCGGGGACCTCCTCCGGATCGGGCCTACGACGACGGCCACCGGCGGCCCCCGGCACCGCGGGCAGCGCACCGGAGCCGAACATCTCGGCGATGCCGGGATCGACCGGCTGCGCCGAACCGGGCGCGCCGAGCCTGCCCGGACCACGCCCGTTGGGGCGTGCCGAGGTGTCGCGCGCCTCGGCCCGGAACGGACCGAACGGATCCGACGACGGGCGCGGGCCCGCCACGCCGAGCGGATCGTTCGGGTCGGGAGCGGAGAACCCCGAATGGGGATCGAAGCGGGTGATCGGCCCTGACATCGGCGAGAACGCCGGCTCGGCCGGGCCCGGCGGCGGATACGGCGCGGGCTCATAACTCGCGGGCGGTGCATAGCTCGCGGGTGGTTCGTAGCTCGCCGGTTCCGGCGCGGGATGGTAGGTCGGAGCGGCCGGTTCGGGCGCGGGCGCGGCGTGCGAGTTCGGCTTGACGGCCGCGTTCTCACCGGTCAGATCGTTGACCGAGAGCCCGCGCCCGCTGCGTCTGCGACGGCCACCGCCACCTGAGGGCGGCGAGGCGCCCTGCGCGGCATTGCGCGCGAGTAGTTCGGCGACCGATAGCTGTTTCGAATCCTCACCACTCATGCCGACTCCGCTCTCGCCACCGCTTCGGCCGGCGGCAGGATGACCGGGCCGCCATTGGGCTCGGTGTCCAGTTTGCGCAGGATCAGGCCTTCGCGCAGCGCCCATGGGCAGATCTCGATGCTGTCGAGCGACAACGCCCGCATACTCGCCTCCGCGACCAGTGCGCCGGCCACCAACTGCTGGGACCGGTCCGAACTCACACCTTCCAGCTCGGCGCGGTCGGACGCGGTCATCCGGGAGATGAACGCGATCAGCTGGCGCAAACCGGAGCTGGTCAGTGTACGGCGCACCCGCGGACCGGCGGCCGAGGGTGCCGCACCGGTCAGCCTGGCCAGCGAGCGGAACGTCTTCGAGGTGCCGACGGCCAGCTCCGGCTTGCCCGGCTCGAGCAGGGTCTTGCCCGGCCCGACCAGTTCCGCGTCGAGCCAGTCGCGCAGGACCGCGATCTTGCGCTTGCCCGGTGGATCGTCGCGCAGCCACTCCCTGGTGAGCCTGCCCGCGCCGAGTTGCAGCGACAGCGCGACGTCGGGTTCCTCGTCGCCGCCGTTGGACATCTCCAGCGAGCCGCCGCCGATGTCGAGATTGAGGATGCGACCAGCGCTCCAGCCGAACCAGCGGCGCACCGCGAGGAACGTCAGCCTGGCCTCGTCCTCGCCGGAGAGCACCTCCAGATCGACACCGGTCAGGGCGCGAACCCGGGCCAGCACTTCCTCGGAATTGCTCGCCTCACGCAACGCCGAAGTCGCGAACGGCATCAGCTCGACGCACCGGGAACTGCGGGCCAGATCGGCGAACTCGGCGATGGTGGCGACCAGCCGCGCCTCGCCCGCCTCGGTGATCCGCCCGTCGCCGTCCATGTTCTCCGACAGCCGTAACGCCGACTTCGACGAGCTCATCGGCATCGGGTGTCCACCACGATGCGCGTCCACCACGAGCAGGTGAACGGTATTGCTTCCGACATCGAGAACACCAAGCCGCACAGGAATACGGTACTTGGTGATCCCGTCCTACAGGTCAGGCGACTGAACTGTTAGCGTCATAAGTTGTGACCGAAGGCGCATCTGGTTCCGCGGAGACCGGGCTCCGACCTGGGCGAAAGATCGATCCGAGCCCCGAGGTCGAGCTCGACTTCCCGCGCGAATGGATCGAGTTCACCGACCCAGCAAACGACGAGCACCAGATCGTCGCCGACCTGACCTGGCTGCTGTCGCGCTGGTCGTGTGTATTCGGCACACCGGCCTGTCAGGGGATCATCGCCGACCGCCCCGACGACGGGTGCTGCTCGCACGGCGCCTTCCTCTCCGACAAGGACGACCGCAAGCGCCTGGCCGGTGCTGTGAAGATGCTCACACCCGAGGACTGGCAGCTGATGGGCGAGGCCACCGAGAAGGGCAAGGTGGTCAAGAAGGGTTACCTCGAACTCGACGAGCTCGAGGACGAACCCGCCCTGCGCACCCGTCGCTTCGACGGCGCCTGCATCTTCCTCAACCGCCCCGGTTTCGCCGCGGGCCCCGGCTGCGCGCTGCACATCATGGCGGTGCGCAAGGGTATCGAACCGCTCGAGGTGAAACCCGACGTCTGCTGGCAGCTGCCGATCCGCCGCACCCAGGACTGGGTGGAGCGGCCCGACGGCGAGCAGATCCTGCGCACCGTGGTCACCGAGTACGACCGGCGCGGCTGGGGTCCCGGCGGCCTCGACCTGGATTGGTACTGCACCGGCTCCCCCGACGCGCATGTCGGCGCCAAGCCGGTGTGGCAGTCCTACGGCCCGGAACTGCGCGAACTGCTCGGCGCGCCCGCCTACGAGGAGCTCGCGCGGCTGTGCCGGCGCAGGGAGGGACTCGGCCTGATCGCGGTGCATCCGGCGACGGTGGAGGCGGAACGGATCGGCGCCGAGGATCGCATTTCGGATCAGTCAGCGTAAAATCCTCGCTACCTGGTGGTTCATCTGTAGGTCGTGCACATGTCATCAAGATCGGGTTGGATCGCTGTTCATGTCGAAGAAAGTGCTTTCCCTGGCGACCCTCGTGATCGGCGCCACCCTCTCCATGACCGGCCTGGCCAACGCCGAGCCGAACGGTGATCCGGCCGCGTACGCCGACTTCACCTCGAGCTTCGTGAACTACACCGACCCTGCCGCGCTCGACGCCGCCAAGAACGGCAAGTTCATCATCGTCAGCGCGACGGGCACCTCGACCACCATCGCCTGCCGCGGCAACGCCGCCGACGTCCCGATCTACGACTGCATGCAGGAAGACGCCTTCGGCTGGATCCCGCTCAAGAAGATCGACACCCCCATCGGCGTCGCGTGGAGCGCGCTGTAGGCAGTACCGCCTCTCCGCGACTCTTGGCCAGATCTAGGCGCGGGGAGACCCGGGTACGCGGCTGGCGGTCAGGAGGTCGAGCGAGTTAGCCCGTACCCGGTGAGTTACCGATGTTCTCGCCGGATCAGT
>NZ_JBHXMY010000205.1:0-9497 GCF_042720195.1 Nocardia sp. NPDC058497
GTATTGAGATCCCCTATCTGTATGGTGGACAACATCTTTCACGTCCCATCCGGCTCGTTCGCGGGTCCAGATCGCGTGTTCGATCGCGTCGAGCACCAACGCGGTCGTCATCGACGTGGACGTGCGCCAGCCCAGGATCCTTCGCGCGTAGGCGTCGATCACGAAGGCCACGTATACCCAGCCGGACCAGGTCGACACGTAGGTGATGTCGGCGACCCACAGCCGGTTCGGCGCAGCCGGCGCGAACCGCCGCTGCACCAGATCCGCCGGCCGGTCAGCGGCCGGATCCGCGACAGTCGTGCGTTTGATTCTGCCGCGGGTCACGCCCCGCAAGCCGAGCTCGCGCATCAACCGTTCGACGGTGCAACGGGCCACCCGATGGCCTTCCCGGTTCAGCTGCAGCCATACTTTCCGGGCACCGTAAACGCCGAAATTCTCGCCGTGGACACGCGCGATCTGCGGCTTCAACTGGTCGTCGCGTTGCTCCCGCTTGCTGGCCACTCGTTTGCGTTGTTCGTAATAGGTTGAGGTGGAAAGGTTTACGCCGAGCTCACCGAGCGCGGCGCAGATCGACTCGACACCCCACCGCAGGCCACCGCGCTCGCGGCGGCCCTGGTGCTCGGTGACGAACCTGCAGATCAGCGTTGCGGCCGGTCGATCTCGGCCGCGAAGAAAGCTGACGCAGCTTTCAGGATCGCGTTGGCGCGCTTGAGTTCTGCGTTCTCGCGCCGCAACCGCTTCAACTCCGCCGACTCGTCACTGGTCGTCCCGGGCCGCGCGCCGGCATCGACTTGGTCCTGGCGGACCCACTTGCGGACGGTTTCGGCGGTTCCGACGCCGAGCAGGTCGGCGACCGCGCCGATCGCGGCCCATTCCGACTCGTGCTGGTCGCGGACCTCGGCAACCATGCGGACGGCCCGCTCACGCAGTTCCGGCGGGTACTTCTTCGAACTCACGAACTTCATCCTTCCTCAGAAGATGAAGTCTCCCGACCCGCCGGGGCGATTCATGGACACCGGTCCCGCACATCGCCGACAGGGCGACTCCTTCACCACCCAATCGTGCGGCCGCGATCGCACCGCGCCCGGCGAGACCTCCGATCACCACCTCGTGCTGGCGCACCGGGTTCTCGCTGTCCTCGGCAGGATGACTGTCCAGGACATACAGGTAGTCGATGGTGGCCATTCCGACGACTGCCACGGTGGGAGTCGGTCTCACAAACACTTGCTGAAGATCCATTCGCTACCTGCCTTGGCCGAGATCGGATAGTGGACGTGCTCGAGTTCAGCTTCCTCAGCGATGCGCCTGGTCGTGACGATCACCGCGCCGGCATTGCGCCGTAGCAGTGTCGCAGGCACTCCCGCGGTCGCCGGAAAGTGCGACATCTGGTGGATGATTCGTGACTTGCTTCGATCGAACGCGAGGATCATCAGTGCCGAGCATTCGATGGCCGCGGCAAGGCCGATCGTGATCACCGACCTCGATGGCTGGTTCGGATCGATGTAGCGACGACCATGCTCACTCAGTTCGACGATTCGGCAACCGTCGCCGGCGATGTCGTCCGGCTCGGTGTACGCCCCGACCTCATAGCCGAGCACCTCGCCGTCCGGTGATACCGAAATCCCATGCACCGCAGGAGGGTACGTGCGCAACATGCGCCGGGTCGACTGCAGTGGGTCGGAGTTCTGGTTGATCTGTCCCGACAGCAACTGCAGTTGCCGCGTAGCGGGACCGAGGCCGCGGTCACCCAACGGCTCGATCAGCGTTTCGAGGACATGGCGGGTACGGGAGGAATCGTGCCGGTCGAAGACACCGAAGGTCTCGGTGTCGGACAGGATCGGTGCGGAACCAAACGGCAGCGGCTGGTATTCGTCGGCGATGCGCAGCATGGCGCCGAACAATTGAGTCCCTGCGCGTCCCGTCGGCAGGATCACACTGCGGTGCGGCATCTCGTTGGCCGCCCGAAAGTAGGTGTGCGCGGCAGTCTCGGCGGCTTGCGACTCGCTGTCGAAGGCTACGACGCCCGCCGGCCAACCCGTCACCTTCGCCGGCGTGACCTGCTGATGCCCTTGACTTTGCTCGAGCTCCCGACCACGAACAGCGGGATTGAGCAGATCCGCGACCAAGCCCTCCAGAGTGCCGTCGCGTCTGTCCAGCCAATCCACCCACTGGGTCGGCGAGAGGTAGTAGCCGAGTCCGTTGGGCTCCACCTGCTCCAAACGCACCCAGTAGATAGGAATCTTGGCGCGGTCGGCAAGCGAGACCTCGCGTTTGACGTGGACACTCGAGTCGGCCCCGGCGCAGAACAACAGAACCAATGCCGATGCGTCTCTGATGGCTACCGAGATCGCCTCATCCCACTTCGACCCAGGCGGGATGTCCCGCGGCGCCCACCACGTGGTGATCCCCCGACGCTGAAAGTACCCGGCGATGTGTTCGACGACGGGCCGCTTGCTGCTGTGGTAGCTGATGAAGACAGCCATTGACCTTCCCCTGGTGCGTGGTGTGAACACAGCTCGGTCAGCTCGCAGCGACGTCCGCCTCAGGCCCACGCCCTCCCGCTAGTGTGAGGATCCCACGTGCGAGTTGTCAACCAGCAGCAGAGAATACGGTGCGGGCCTACCAATCCGACGAGAGCGGGACCAGGCAACCGGCCGTGTCGCCCGTTGATGCGTGACCGAACTGCTCACCTGGTGTGGTGATGTCGAACGAGGGGCCAGGCGAAAGTCCAGGAGCGGTCCATCCACGCTGCGGCCGAGCGACGATGCGGCATCGGTTCCCGGAGATGCTGGCGGCGATGATCTGACCTCCTCCGCCGGCACCCCGTACGAAAGTCGGTCAGTGGACCCGCGCCAGATCTACCAGCAGATCGTCGAGGACATGTTCTTCCTCGACCTGGATCCCCCGCGCGGACATCGCGCCAGCCAACTCCGCGTCCCACAGTGCCGCGCGTTCGACGCCTTGCAATCTCGGCGGGTCCGCGGCCGGGGTAGCCGATAGATAGTCGGCTGCGGTGAATCGCCATGGCCGCCAGGCATATCGGCGGTGCAGAAAATTCGCGATCGCGATGCCGTACCAGTCGAAATCACCGTGGTAGTGCAGGCGGGCACCGGTCGCGGTCAGCTGATCGAGCAGCGTGGTCACCGCAGCGCCCGGCTGTCCCTCGGTGCAGATCAGCGGCGCGCACGCCGGACCGAGCCGGTCGGCGGCGGCCGCGAGGACGGTCGGGTTTTCGCAGACGAACACATCGGTGCCCGGTGTGAAGACCGGCGGCGTCCGGGTCAGCAGTCGCAGGCTCAGGATCATGGGTTCTCCCGCACTGCGCCACCAATTCACCGCGTCGCCGAGAGCGGTGCCGGGGAGCGCCGACAACCCGAGTGTCAGTACCCGACTGGACAGTTCGTCCACCACGATGCCCGCGCTCGACCATGCGGTGCGGCGGTCGAGGTCGTCGGCGGGCAGGTCGGCCCATGCCTGCAACGCCGATAGCACCAACCCCGTGACCGGCCGGTCGGGATCGAGCCGGTGGGCATGGCCGAGCGTGCGCGCCGCGAATACGGCAAGCAGTTCTCGCTCGACCGGCAGCGCGGAGAGCACGGTGACCAGGTCCTCGACCAGCCGGGTCGCCCGCGCCGGATCGCCGCCGGCGGCTCGGCGCACGATTCCGGTGCGCGTCACGCGCTCCCACCAGGGCGCCAGTTCCGGTATGCGGCCGGTCAGGGCCGCGGCGGGGGCGAGGGCGGCCGTCCATGCCTGTTCGGCGGCGGCCGCGGTTTCGGCGCGCACCGCGACCGGGCCGGTCAGTGCGACGACCGCGGTGGCCAATCCCCCGGTGTGGATTCCGGCGTGGACGAGCACCGCGTCCAGTTTCTCCAGCGACACACTCAGCGAGCCGGCCGCACCAGGCCGCCGCCCCAAAAGTCTGTCGATGGCCGCGCGTTGCGGGGCGCTCGGCCGGTCGAGCCGGACCGATCCGGTGAGCGGACGGCCGTCGGCCACGCGCTCGCGAAGGCGGTTCACCAACCACTCGGTGTCGGGACCGCCCAGGACCCGCTGCAGCCGTGGCAGGTCGGTCGGCATCAGAACAGGCTCTCCTCGGCGGGCGGTGGAGCCACGGAGGCAGGCACCGGCGCAGCGTATTGCATCGGCCGCCGCTCGATCCCGTCCCACTCCCACGGCGTCACCAGTACGGCGTCGATATCGTCGGTGCGGGCGAGTTGCGCGATGGCCAGGCCCGGCACCTCTGGATAGCACCCCCATTCCCGCTCGCTGGTCATCACCACGTCGAGGTCGAAGGCGGCCAGCAACCCGAGGTACTTGGCGCGCGCGTTGTCGTCGACGCCGGCGAAGGCCTCATCGAGCATCACCATCCGCGGTGCGTGCGGGTTGGTGGCCGACCCGTAATGCGCCGACGCGGCGGCGAACAACGGCACGCTGGCAGCCAGCACCCGCTCACCGCCCGAGGCCGGTCCGGTCGCCGAGCGCCACAGGCCACGCTGCTGCAGTTCGATGACGAAGGTGTTCCAGCGGCGGTAGTCGAAGGCCGTCGTCAGGTGCTCGAGCCAGGTCCCGACCCCGTTTGCCGTCCTGATTCGTTCGATCTCCTGCTGCAGGAACGCGCCGACAGCGGCGCGATCGGCGTCGTTCCACACATCGGCGGTGCGCCGCAATTGGGCCAGCGCCGCCGCGGCGCCGATCGGGGCGTCGGCGCTGGGCACCCAGCTCAGCCGCAGCCGCATTCCGGTACTGGTCGGCCGGGATTCGAGTTCGGTGTTCATCCGCGCGACCTGCGCTTCGGCGCCCAGGATCAGTTCCTGCAATGCCGAGGCGACCTCGTCGACGAGATGGTTCTCCAGCACTTCGCGTTCCCGCTCGGTCAGCAGGCGCTCGCGGTCGTCGACCTCGGTGCGCAGGGTGGCCGCGAGTTCGGGGACCGTAGCTGGTTTTCCCCGGAAGACGACGTCGGCGACGATGGCGTCGTCGAACAGGGTCATCGAGGTCGAATTCCCTTGTCCGCTCAGCAGATCGGCGAGAGTCTTGTGTTCCTCGGCGACTCGTCGCTGGACGCGGGCAAGGGTTTTGTCGTCCTCGGCCACCTCGACCACGGCGGCCTCGACGGCGCGGGCGAATCCGATAGCGGTAGCCGCGGACCAGGATTCGCCGTCGGGCACATCGATATCGGGCAGAGCGACGCCGAACAGGCCCGTTGCCGCGAACCGCTGAACGGCGCCGATCAGCTCGTCGCGGGCGGCGCGCACGGATTCGAGCTGGCCGGTGAGTTCGGTGAGTTTGCCCTCGGCGACGCCCAGGTCCCGCAGGGCCTGCTCGAGTTCGCGAACGAGCCTGCGTTGGAGGTCTTTGTTGGCAGCCAGATCTACGGTGCTCTGCCGCAGCTGGGCTTGCAACTGCGCCACTTCGGCACCGACATTGGCGTTCAGGGTGGTGAACCGTTCCCCTGCCCGCAGTGCATCGAGCCGAGCGGCCTCGGCCGCTTCCGCGCGCGCGAGCAGCCGCTCCCGCGCGGAGTCGTCATCGCCGGCCGCCTGGGCGCGGCGCTGCGCGGCATCGCGCACCCGTTCGGTGGCCGACCAGATCGCGCCGAGCGAGACGCGATAGTCGGCGAGCGCGTCGGCGATGCCGTCGAGTTCGTGCTGATTCGTCGGCAGACCCACGTCCGCGGCGTCGCGATCGCGGTCGGCCGCCGCTTCCTGGGCGCGGGTCTCGGCCACGGCTGTCGCGGCGATCGCGGCGGCATGATCGGCGGTGAGGGCGCGACGCCGCACCGCCAGCGCGGCGGCCGCGCGGTGCGCATCCTGCACTCCGGTATCGGCGGGCAGTTCGGCGGCCTCGTGCCGCAATACCCGTCGCCGATCCTGCGTCTGCTCGAGCTTGGCGCCGAGCCGGTCGAATTCGACGGTGCGCGTGGCGATCTCGGCTTCCAGGACACCGATCCGCTCCAGCCGGAACCGCTCCCGCGCGGTCGCCCCGATGTACTGCGCCGCCGGCTTGTGCCAGGCACCGTGGAGCACACCGACCCGGAACCGGCCCGCACCGTCGACCCACGTGTGATGACTGCTGTCAGCGCCCACCCCGATCGCGGCCAGGACCGCGGTGACCGCCGCGGGATCCAGCGCGGCGGCGCCGGGATCGGTGCGATCGATATCGGCCGTGGCGCACGCGGCCAGGCTCGGCCCCGGCGCGGGCGTTGTCCCGGCCACAATCACCTGACCGGCGCTCGCGCGCAGCACACCATCGGGATGCAGCCAGGCGTCGAGTATGCCCGCAGCCTCGAGTGCCGCTTCCAGACCCGCGCGCTCGTCCTCACCCACCTCGTCGATGAAGGTGATCAGCTGCCACAGCGGCGCGCCGGGAGTCTGCGCGACCGGCGCGGACCGGGTGTGCCGGACGGGCGGGTACTCGATGCCGCCTCGGCGCAACCGCGACAGTTCGACCTCCAGCTCACGGCGCGCCTCGGCCGCGGCCGTGCGGGCGGCCTGCAGGTCGGCGGCGGCATGGGTGAGCTCATCGCCCAGCGCCGCGGCGCGCACGGTGACCGCCGCCACGAGTGGTGATTCGCCGGTGGGCGACAAGGACCACGCCCCGAGCTCGTCGAGTACCGCGGTCACGTCGTCGAGCACCAATTCGATTGTGCTGTGCAAATATTCCGAGACGGCTGCGGTGTGCTGCTCGGCTTCGGCCCGGATCTGTGCGTCGGCCGCGGTGGCCTGGTCGGCCACCGCCGCCAGCTCGGCGTCGAGCTTGTCGACCTGCGCCTTGGCCGTGGCCAGCTCCCGCGCAGCGGTCTCGGCCAGCGCGATCATCGTACGCATCCGCTTGAGCGCATCGGTGTGGCCGGTGGTCAGGCGTTCGGCATTGCGGCGGACGAGCGCCAGCGGATCGGCGTCAGTCGTCACGGTTCGAATCCGGTCGAGCTCGCCGATGACCTCCCGCGTGTGGCCGGCCGATAGTGCGGCGCGGGCGGCATGGTGGCGGGCCTGCTCACACGCGGTGGCGAAGGCAGAGTCCGCGGAGTCGAGAGCGGTCTCGGCGGCCAGCAATCTGGCGGCGGTCTGGTCGGCGGCACGCTCGGCATCGGCCCGGTCATCGGCGCGGTCACTCGCCAACCGGGCGGCCTGCTCGGCGGTGTCGCGCGCCTGCTCGAGCTCGCGGGCGGCATCGGCCGCGGCGCTGTCGTGCAGGGATTGCCGGTGGGCTCCGAGCCGTTCGGCTTCGTCGGAGGCGGTGAGTTGCTCTGCCCGCAAGCGAGTTTCGGTCGCACCAGCCTGCTCGAGCGCCGCCTTCGCCTCGCCCAAGTCGCGCCCGACCTGCTCATATCGGGAATGCGCATGCCGCAACCGGGTGGTCTGGCGACGCCCCGCCACCCGCGCGTACTCGCGATACTGGCGCAGGAAGGTCTCGGTGCCGGTCAGCGCCGCGCTCATCTCCGCCAGCTCGTCCCGGTCTTCCTGCAGACTGCGGAACGCCTCGGCGACATCGGCCAGAATGGCCTGGTCCAGCGGTTGCAGCGACTCGGTCAGCGCCTGCGCGAGAACCTTCTCGCTGGGCTTCTTCGACAGTTGTGGTTGCCGCAGCCGGATCAGCAGATCGACCAGCGCGGCGTAACGGAGTTCGCCCAGGCCGAACAATGACTCGTCCACGGCGCGGCGGTAGGCGGTGGCGGTGTCGTAGCGTTCGCCGAGGCCGGTCAGCTGTTCGCCGAGGCGGTCCCGGCTCACCGGATACCCCTGGTCGCCGACCAGCCGCAGCTGATCACCTACCCGCGCTGAGGACACGAAATACCAGTGCGCGGCGATGCCACGCCCCTTGACCGCCTTGAGTCCGCAACCGATGGTCGTGAACCGCGCCACGCCGTCCTCGTCGACGCGCCCGAATTCCATCCAGGTGTAGCCGATGCGCTCGGAATGCGGGTGGGCGCCACCGAGCAGCAGATTCCACTCCATGCGTTTGCGCGAGTCGCCGTCGGGTTCGACCCGATGCGGGGCCAGATCACCGTCGAGCAGGAACGGCATCAACAGCGCCAGCACCTTCGACTTGCCCGCACCGTTGTTCCCACGCAACAGCAAGCGCCCGTCCCGGAACCGGAACTCCTGCTCGTCGTAGTAGAAGAGGTCGATCAGCCCCGCGCGCAACGGCTTCCAGCGCTGCGCGGTGGGCACGGGCAGAACGGTGGTGGTGGTCATCGTGGCTTTCCGGATTCGGTGATGGTCGGTGCGGCGACACCGTAGCGGGCGATGGCGGGCAGCGCGGTGACCTCGGCCGCCCCCGGAGACCAGGTGGCCAGCCGCAACGCGGTGAGCCTGCCC
The DNA here is from genome assembly GCF_042720195.1 of Nocardia sp. NPDC058497. Classification (NCBI taxonomy): domain Bacteria; kingdom Bacillati; phylum Actinomycetota; class Actinomycetes; order Mycobacteriales; family Nocardiaceae; genus Nocardia; species Nocardia sp. NPDC058497. The sequence goes on from NZ_JBHXMY010000205.1 coordinate 8,325, forward strand.
AGCGCGGTGTCGACCAGCTCCTCGGCGGCTCCGGGATCGGCGGCGCTGCTCCGCCACACTCGCTGGCGCGTGTATTCACCGGCCAGCTCGCGCACCATCGCGTGCAGCTCGACCACAGGCACCGCGGCTCCGAGAGCGGCCAGCCGTTCAGCGACCAGCAGCGTGACATGGCCCTCGGTGCCCGACTCGGGCATCCGCACATCGGTGAGGTCGTCGAACGGGTCGACCATCGCGATCCCCTCCGCGCGGACCTCCGCGACCAGCCCGGTGACCTCGGTGATCCGGCGGCAGATCATCGTGCGCTGGCTGGTGAGATAGGCCGATTCCGCTTCGGTGAGCTGGGCGTAGTAGAGGACCGGCTCGTCGAGCAGCGTCCGGGTCAACCTGTGCCGGATGCGCCGGTTGCGCAGTTCGTCGGTGGCGGGCGGGCTCTCGTAGGTGAGCGCGGCGCAGCGGTCGGTCGCCTCGGTCAGCATCGACGGCCCGCGCGCGCTGGTGAGCAGCAGCGACATCGTGCGCCTGCGCACGTCGTAGAGCACGTCTCCGGTGGTGCTGACGAAGGACTGCTCGTCACCGACGACCCGGTCCAGCACACCGAGCTCGAGCAGCAACCGCACGACAGCCACCATGTCGGACCGTTCGTCCCGGCGTTCCATGGTGAACACCACTCCGGTGCTCGTCAGCGCCGGATCGGCCGCGGCGAGCACCACCTGTTCGGCCAGGCGGCCCAGCGTGATCTGCTGGTCGCTGCGCTCGAGCACGGCCAGCGCCAAGCAGGCGAGCACGTAGCGGCGGCGGCCGAAGGGCTGTTTGGCACCACCGGCCTCAGCTGCGGGAAAGGTCGGGTCGGCGTCGCGCGTGAGCTTGGCCAGCCGGGCGGCTTCGCCGGTGGTAATCAGCCGCCAGCCGGTCTCGGCGTCGAACCATTCCCGCAGCGGTTGCTGATGTTTGGTCACCAGCGCGAACAATTCCCGGTGCCGCCCGGTCGCGCCGAGCAGCGGGAACTTCAGCAAAGCCCGCGCGGCCTTGCGCCGCTCGGCGTCGCGGGTGGCGGTCAACGCGTCGTCGAGTGCGCTCACCGGACGCCACCGGTTCGGTCGGCGATCTGCAGGAGGTGGTCGGGACCACGGAAAATAACAGTGCTGGTAACCATTTCGGCCACCGTTACAAAAC
>NZ_JBHXMY010000206.1:0-9485 GCF_042720195.1 Nocardia sp. NPDC058497
ACCCTCTCCCCCCCCTGCACACGCGCTGAATGACGGTCTCGGGGGCTCGGAGTTGTGTAAAAGAGACAGGATCTCGATGGTGCTGATGGATTCCGGTGGGGCGTCGATGGTGCGGTCCACTGTCAGTTCCGTGCCGGGGCCCGCGGGCCATTGGTCGAGGGGGATGCGTTTGTCGTCCGCTGTCACGACCAGGCCGTAGGTCCAGGTGGTGCCGTAGCCGTAGTCGACGCCGCCGTAGCTGCAGGTCATCACCAGGCGGGTGCGGTCGCCGTCGCGGACCAGTTTCACCGAGGCGCTGATCGGGGTCTGTTCGACAGCCCGCATCTGCTGCTTGGCGACGACCACCTCGGTGGAGGTGTCGGAGCTGGCGACGGTGACCGTCACCGGTACGGCGATCGCCACCGCGGCGGCGGCGGTCGCGACCGCGCTGCCGATACCGAGCCAGCGGCGGCGCTTGCGGCGCTTTTCGGCCGCGGCGGCCAGTGAGGGGAGCAGGTCGGGTACCGGTGGTGACGCGGGTTCGGGCGATCCGAACATCGACAGCGCGGTGTCGCGATCGACCAGGCCGAGCATGCCCGGCAGGCCCGCCAGCTCGGCCACCGCCGCCTGGCAGTGCGGGCAATCGTGCAGGTGCGCTTCGTATTCGCGGCGCTCGGTGGCGCCGAGGGAGCCAAGGACGTAGGCGGCGTCCCAGGTGCTGAACTCGTCGGCGAGATCGGTCATCGGTTCGTCACCCCCATCTCCTGTAAAGCCAAGCGCATCGCGCGCATGCCGTAGTGCAGGCGCGACTTCACCGTCCCCGGCGGGATGCCCAGCTCGTCGGCGATCTGCGCCATCCCGAGTCCGCGATAGTAGGCGCGCACGATCACCTCGCGATGATCCGGGCTCAGCTTGCTCAGCGCGTCGGCGACCAGCCAGCCGTCCAGCGCCCGGTCGGACTGGTCGGGGCTGACCTGCTCCGGTGGGGTGTCGGTGCCGAACTCGCGGCGGTGGCGCGCGCTGCGGTGCTCGTCGACGGCGAGGTTACGTGCCACGGTGAACAACCACGCGCGCGGTGAGGTCTCGGTCTGTTCCAGCACCGCGGGCCGCTGCCAGGCCCGCAGCAACGTCTCCTGCACGATGTCCTCGGCCCGGCCGGGATCTCGCACCAGGCCGAGGGTGAAACGCCAGAGTGCGGGAGCGTGCTCGGCGTAGAGCGCGCGCATCAGTTCGTCGCGACCGTCGTTCATCGGCGGCCCTGGTCACTGCTCGTCGATATTCATGGTGTCACTCCTGCTCTGTCGAAGGAGTAACGGGATCAGTTGCGTTCGAGTTCAATCGGGTGCGTCGCCAGCAGGGCCAGCGGCAGCGGCTGGCGGCGCAGCACGCTCGCCCACAGGTCGTGGCGGTCGGTGGCGAGCGGATCCGACGGCAGTGCCGAGACGACGACCCAGTCGTCGTTGTCGAGTTCGCCGTCGAGCTGGCCCATCGACCAGCCCGCGTAGCCCGCGAAGATCCGGATGCCTTCGACCAGCGGGCCGATCTCGGCGGGATCGGCGTCGAGATCGACCAGCACCACCCGGCCGTCGACCCGGCGCAGCCCGCGCACATCGGTGATGTCGGCGCCGGTCCGCAGCGTGCCCAGGCACAGGGCCGCGTCCCGCTTGACCGGGCCGCCGATGTAGAGGTCGGTCGGGGCGGCCGCCAGCTCGGCCCACAGCGGGAGCACATCGCGCACGGGGGTCTCGCTCGGCCGGTTCAGCACCACGCCGAGACTGCCGGCGTCGTTGTGCTCGATGACGTACACCACGGTCCGCCGGAAAGTCGGTTCAACCAGGTCGATCGCCGACACCAGCAGATTGCCGGCGCGAACGCCCACCGCGGGGTGCCCGCGCCGCCGGTCATCGCCGTGCCCGTCGCGAGTCCGGCGCTCGTCCGGGTCGTCTCCGCGTGCCACCGAGCCATCATCGCATTGGTACGGTGTCGCGCGCTCCCCGCGGACCGCTCTGGACCGGAAATATTCTGCTCGAAGCGGCCGCGGGCGCGCCCGGTAGGGTCGCGGCATGCACTCGCCCGAGGTTCGTCTCGAGAACAGCGACGCCGTGTACGACTACTACCTGCGACACCAGCAGAATCGGTGGAAGGCGCTGGGTGGCTATACCATCCTGGCCCGCCGGTTCCGGCCGCGGGTGGCCTTCGCCGACGATGCGAAACAACAGCTCAAGGCACTGATCCGCAGCGGGCGCCCGGTCGTCTACGCGATCAATCACCTGTCGAACAACGACCCGTACACCGTCGCGGCGACCGCGTGGTACTCACCGTTGCGCCCGAAGATCGGCCGGATACGGGTGCTGGCCAAGGACGAACTGTTCATCGATCCCGACCAGCGCCGCAAGGTCGACATGATGGGCGGCATCCCGGTCTTCCGTGGCCGCGACCACGGCATCAGGGCGGTCAACGCCGCAGGTCAGCGCATGATGGACATCTGCGCGCAGCGCCTGGCCGCCGGTGATCACGTGGCGGTCTTCCCCGAGGGCACCTGCAACCACGTCGATCCGGCGAAGGTGCAGCCCGTCGGTAGCGGGATCGGCCACATCGCGTTCCGCGCGGCCAAGCTGAACGCGCCGCCCGCGCTGGTCGCCCTCGCGATGAGCTATGGCCCGCGACCCGATCCGACGGTGGAACCCACCGCCGAGGAGGCCGTCTCGGCGCGGTACTACTTCCGTGCGCCGGTGCTGGAACTTCCGCAGCGGCCCGCCGACATCGCCCGGCTGGTCAAGGAGGAATTGCAGCTGGCCGTCGACGGTGCCGTCGCGAGTTACTGAGGCAGCCCGAACAACTCCCTCGCCGGCTGCGGCACCAGCGAGATGTAGGTGGGGTGGGTCTTGACGAAATGCAGGACCACCGGACACATCGGCAGCACGCTGAATCCCTCGGTGCGGCTGGTGTCGAGCGCGGCCTGGGTGAGCACGTTCGCCATGCCCTGACCCTCGAATCGGGGATAGATCTCGGTGTGCACGAGGGCGCGCTCGGCCCCGGTGTCCTGGTACTCGATATAGCCGGCGGGAGCCCCGTCGGCGGTGAGTTCGAACCGCTCGAGCGCGGTGTTGTTGCGGACCTCGGTCGCCATGCGTCGAAACTACTGTAGTTTCGGCCCTCCTCGAGGTCGGGCGGCCTCTGTGTATGGCGGGTTCTCGTCCGAGCCCGGACAATGTCGGGATGACCGACCGACCACGTGTGGTGCTCGCCCCCGACAAGTTCAAGGGTTCGCTCACCGCGCCCGAGGTCGCCGCGGCGCTGGCCACCGGGATCCACCGCCGCGCGCCGGGCGCCGACGTGCGGTGCGTGCCGGTGGCCGACGGCGGGGACGGGATGGTCGACGCCTTCGTCGCGGCGGGCTGGGAGCGGGTCGAGGTGGCCGCGCCGGGCCCGACCGGGGCGCCGGAGCGCGCGGTCTACGCCGTGCGTGGTGACACCGCGGTCGTCGAGCTGGCGGCCGCGGTCGGGGTAGCCAAGCTGCCCGGCGGCAGGCTCGACCCGATCGGGGCGAACACCTTCGGCCTCGGTGTCGTGGTCGCGCACGCGCTCGACAACGGCGCCCGCGAGGTGGTGCTCGGGCTCGGCGGCAGCGCGTCCACCGACGGTGGCGCCGGCCTGCTGCGCGCGCTCGGGCTGCGCCTGCTCGACCGGGACGGGCGCGAATTGGGTGGTGAACCCAGCGATGCGGTCGCGCTGCTCAGCAGCGTGGTGGCGGTCGACCGGGCGGGGCTGCATCCGGCGATCGCGCAGACCAGGTTCACGCTGGCCTGCGATGTGGACAATCCGCTACTCGGCCCAGCGGGTGCGGTCGCGGTGTACGCGCCGCAGAAGGGTGCCGACCAGGCGCAGATGCGCGAACTCGAAGCGGCACTGACCAATTGGGCCGCGGTGCTCGGCACCGGCTACGCCGAGATCGGCGGGTCGGGCGCGGCGGGCGGTACCGGATTCGGTGTGCTGGCCGTCCTCGGCGCGCAGGTGCGCAGCGGTATCGATGTGCTGCTCGACCTGCTGAAATTCCCTGCCCTGGTGGCCGGCGCGACGCTGGTGGTCACCGGCGAGGGGTCGCTGGACCATCAGAGCATGCACGGCAAGGCGCCGGTCGGTGTCGCCGCGGCGGCCAAGGCCGCCGGTGTCCCGGTGGTCGCCGCTGTCGGGCGAACGCTGTTGTCTCCCGGTGAGATTCGTGCCGCCGGATTCGCCGGGTGCTACGCGCTCAGCGATCTCGAACCCAACCCGCGCCTGTCGATCAGGAACGCGGCTGCGCTGCTCGAACGGGTCGGTGAGCGAATCGCCTCGGAGCGCTGGTGATGCCCTAGCCGGACCGCGCCGGTGGCGTCGCTCGCGCACACCGGGCGCGCTGCATCACATCGCGACAGTGGCAGTGCGCACCGGCGTGGCCGGTGCCTGCGTGCGGGTATGCGCGGCGAGTTCGGTGCGGTGCGCGTCGCCCCACGCCTCGAGCGGGACCAGCGCCAGCCGCAGGGTTTCCCCGAGATCGGTCAGCGAGTACTCCACCCGCGGCGGGATCTCGGGATAGATCTCCCGGTGCACCACGCCCGTGCTCTCGAGGTGGCGCAGGTTCTCCGCGAGCACCTTCTCGCTGACGCCGTCGAGCATGCGCCTGATCTGCCCGAACCGCTGCGGTCCCCCGCCGAGCACCCACATCAGGTGCAGTCGCCACTTGCCGCCGACGACATCGATGGCCAGGCTCATGCCACATACATCGTGATCTGCGTCACTGCTCATGTCCGGTGCACCCTTCTGACCGTATTTCGAACCTCTGGGTAAGCAACCGCACGTCGACGTTCGGTCTTCCCCGACGATACCCGTGCGGACACCATGGATCTCGGCGCCGAAACCAGCAAGCATCGAGAACCGAAGGGGCAGCACATGTCCGAGCAGAGCAAGACCCGTTCCGTATCCGTCCTCGGTCTCGGCCCGATGGGTCAGTCCATGGTCAGGGCTTTCCTGGCGGCCGGCGTCGAGGTCACCGTGTGGAACCGCAGCACGGCGAAGGTCGACGCGATGGTGGAGCTCGGCGCCAAACGCGCCGACTCGGTGGCCGAGGCGCTGGCCGCGAACGAGGTGTCGGTGCTGAGCCTGACCCACTACGCCGCCATGTACGACGTCCTCGGCCAGGCACCGGAAGCCCTGGCGGGCAAGGTGATCGCCAACCTGTCCTCGGATTCGCCGGAGAAGGCGCGGGCCGGTGCGGCGTGGGTCCGCGAACGCGGCGCGGAGTTCCTCTCCGGCGGGGTGATGTCGGCGGGCGACAATATCGAGCATCCCGCGTCCTACATCTTCTACAGCGGCCCGAAGGCGGTGTTCGACACGCACGCCGAGCTGCTGCGCCCGCTGAGCCCGCAGGAGTACCTCGGCGCCGACGACGGCCTCGCGCAGGTCTTCTACCAGGCGCTACTGACCATCTTCCACCCCTGGCTGCTGGCCTTCGATCAGGCAACGGCGGTGATCGCGAAGTCCGGCCACGACATCGCCCAGTTCGTGCCGTTCGCGGTCCGCTCGAGCGAGGCGTTTCCGTATTTCATGGAGCAGTTCTCGGTGGCCAACCAGAACGGTGGCTGGGCGGAACTGGCGTCGCTGAAGATGATGGTCGCCGGCGCGCAGCACATCATCGACGCCAGCGAGGAGGTCGGCGTCGACTCGGGGTTCTCGCACCTGTCGCAGCAGTACTGGCGCAAGGCGGTCGCCGCCAGCGAGGCGGCGGGCAAGCCGGTCTCGACCTACGAATTGATGCGCGGCGAGGCGAGCTGATCTCGGCCAGGGGCGCGGCCGCTGTCATCGGAGCACGAAACCGTCCGGCACCCTCGAGTGCCGGACGGTTCCGGTCTTCACGCTGTCTCGGCGCCCAACCGGGGGAACGGTTCGGTGGAGAACACCACCTCCACCGCCACCTCGAAATAGGCCGCGATCCGCAGGGCGAGATGCAGGCTGGGGCTGTATTCGCCCCGTTCGAGGTAGCCGACGGTCTGGTAGTGCACGCCCAGCGCCTCGGCCAGGTCCCGCCGCGAGATGCCGCGCTCGGCGCGCAGCATCGCGATGCGGTTGTAGATGACCTCAGAAGGCACGCTGCATCGCCTTGTCCCGGCGGGCCGCCATGGTCGAGCCGGATTCGTGACCGGCCATGCGCCGCAGCACGATCGGGGCGACGATCAGGCCGACGACTGCCCAGACACCCAGCACCGCAACGGTTTCCAGATGCCGCCAGGACTGATCGATCTCGATGGCCGCCGCGTCGGCGGGCAGTAGCGCCGAGCGCATGCCGAGGCCGAGCCAGTACATCGGGAACAGCTGACCCACCACTTGCAGCCAGCCGGGCAGCGCGGTGATCGGGTAGAAGATGCCCGAGATCGCGATCAGACCCATCAGCGGCATCGTCAGCAGGAACGCGGTGCGGGTGTCGAGGAAGCTGCCGAGGATCGCGCCGAACGGCAGCACGGCCAGCAGGCCGAGCGCCACCACCCACGCGAAGGTCGCCACCGCGCCGAGTCCGCTCAGCGAGGAGCCGCCGATGATCACCATGCCCACACCGAGCACGATAACGACCTGCGCGATCACCGCGCCCGCGGTGGACACGATCTTGCCGGTGAAGTAGCCGACCATGCCCTTCGGTATCGCCTTGGCACGCAGGAGCGTGCCGTCCTCCCGATCCAGCACCAGCACGTTGAGCAGCGCGTACATGCCGTTGAACGCGATGATGCTGCCGAGCAGGCCGGGGACAGCCAGCTCGGCGATCGACAGTCCGGAGTCGCCGTACATGCGGTTGCGCAGCAGGAACAGCACGCCGAGGCTGATGGCGGGCGTGAGGAACTGGCCGATCAGATCGGGGGCACTGGTGTAGCTCTGCCGCAGCTCGATCAGGCCGCGGGTGATGCCGATCCGGGTGGCGCTCATCGGGTGACCTCCGCGAGAGTGTGGACCGTGGCGGCGTCCTCGCCGGATTCCGCGCGCCGGACCAGGGTCATATAGGTGTCTTCGAGCGAGGCGCGGCGCACCTCGAGATCGGCGATCGCCTCGCCGTGCTGTTTGAACAGCTCGTGCACATACTTGGTCGACTCGGTGGTGGTGTGCACGAAACGCTGACCGTCGACGGTCCAGCTCACCTGGGCCTCGCCCGCGATCGAGCGGGACAGTTCGTCCGGTGATCCATCGGCGATGATGCGGCCACCGGCCAGGATCAGGATCCGGTCGGCGAGCTTCTCCGCCTCGTCCAGGTCGTGCGTGGTGAGCAGGACGGTGGTCTCCTCCAGGTCGGCCAGCCGGTGCACCAGATCGTGGAAGTCGCGGCGCGCGGCCGGGTCGAAGCCGGCGGTCGGTTCGTCCATGAACAGCAGGTCGGGCTTGCCGACGATGCCGATCGCCACGTCCAGCCTGCGCCGCTGGCCGCCGGAGAGTGTGGCGATCTTGGCGCCCGCGTGCTCGGTGAGGCCGACCAGCTCGATGAGTGCGTCGGTGTCCCACGGCCGTTGGGTGCGCTGGGTCGAATAGGGAACGTAGAACGAGCCGAGATGCTGAAGCAGTTCGCGCACTCGCCATTTGGCGTGATCACGCCAGGATTGCAGCACCACGCCGATGCGCGCGCGCCACTGTTCGTCACCGTGTTCGGGATCGGTACCCAGCACGTCGACCCGGCCGGCCGACCTCCTGCGAAACCCCTCGAGGATCTCGATCGTGGTGGTTTTGCCCGCGCCGTTGGGCCCGAGCATGACGAGCACCTCCCCGCGCTCGGCCTGAAATGTCACATCGTGCAGGACGTCGGTGTCGTCGTACCGCATCCGTAGTTGCTGGACGTCGAGAACAACGCCGTTACTCGAAGCCATGAGTCCTCCCAATCATCGACCTTCGATGATATGTAGCATACATACTACATTTCATCGCGGCAATACTTCGAGAGAAATGGACATTTCAGAAAACGAGAGCACTGCTCTTGACAATCGATCGAGCGGCGCGCATGCTTGTACTCAACAGAGAGCAGTGCTCACGGTTCAGGAGTGATCAGCATGGACAACGCCACCCGCTACATCGGCCCCACCGGCCTCGACCCGATCGTGAACAAGATCGCCAACCTGCTGCCCAAGCTCGGGATCAGCGTCATGGGCTCGCGGCTGCTGGCCGTGCGCGGTCGCAAGAGCGGTGAATGGCGCACCACGATGGTCAACGTGATGACCGGCGCCGACGGCGCGCGCTACCTGGTCGCCCCGCGCGGTCATGTCCAGTGGGTGCGCAACCTGCGCGTCGCGGGCGACGGCGAACTGCGCCTGGGCCGCAAGGTCGAACAGTTCACCGCCACCGAGGTCGCCGACGCCGACAAGGTGCCGATGCTGCGGCTCTACCTGGAGAAGTGGGGCTGGGAGGTCGGCAAGTTCTTCGAAGGCGTCACCAAGGACTCGACCGACGGCGAACTCGCCGCGATCGCACCGGGTTTCCCGGTCTTCCGGCTCGCCTAGGCCTTGCTCAAAAACTCGATCGCCGCGGCGTAGCCCTGGATGCCGAGGCCCGCGATCACCGCGGTCGCGATCGGGGAGACGAACGAGTGGTGCCGGAACTCCTCGCGGGCATGCACATTGCTGATGTGCACCTCGACGATCGGCACCTCGGGAATCACCAGGGCGTCACGCAACGCCACCGAGGTATGGGTGAGCCCACCCGGATTGATCACGATCGCCGAGACCTCACCGCGGGCCTGCTGGATCCGGTCGATCAGGGCGCCTTCGTGATTCGACTGGAACGCGACGACCTCACGCCCGAACCGGGCGGCTGTCCGCTCGCAGAGCGCGACCACGTCGTCGAGGGTGTCGGCGCCGTAGATCTCCGGCTGGCGGGTGCCGAGCATGTTCAGATTCGGCCCGTTGAGCACGAGAATCGGGCCGGTGGCCTGCACGGTGTCTGCCATGCAGGCCACCTTAATTCACTCAGCCCTGCGGGCCCTCCGAGCGCAGGCCGTCGACCTTGCGCATGGCCTCGCGTAGTTCGGCGAGCCAGCTCTCGGCGTGCTTGCCCGCCAGTTTCACCGTCCAGGCCAGCGCGTCGGCGCGGGAGCGGGCGACGCCCGCGTCGATCAGGGTGTCGAGGACCTGACGTTCGGGCTGGCGCAGCCGGGTCATCACCGGAACGGCGAGGTGGGTGAACAGGATTCGCTCACCGTCGACCCGGACGCCCCAGGCGACACTGCGCCCGTAGCGGCGCTGGGCCTCGTCGGCGATCTGCATCCGGGCAGGGCGGGTGGACTCGCGGAAGCGCGCGAGCGCACCCTCTTTCGTTGCCGCCGACACCGGCGGTGCGCCGGCGTCGGCGGATGTGGGCTGTGGGATCGGGAGTTCGCCGATTACCACGATCTCGTCGCGGTCGATTTTTTTAACAGGCGGGCCCGGTTAACAATCGGCGGGGCAAAGTACGGCGAACCAGAGGGGGGGGGGGGCCCGGGTGGGGGGTTAATAATTAGTGCCACC
>NZ_JBHXMY010000207.1:0-9453 GCF_042720195.1 Nocardia sp. NPDC058497
GCGTATGCTCTGAGCCATGGATTACTCCGCGATGGTTGCCCGTGAATCCGACGGCCGGATCGTGCTCGCCCGGGAGCAGGTGGGGGACGATTTCCTCGGCGCAGGTGAGGTGACGATCAAGGTCCACTACTCGAGTGCCAACTACAAGGACCTCCTCGCGATCACCCCGCGTGGTGGCGTGGTGCGCAACTACCCGATCGTGCCCGGTATCGACCTCACCGGTGAGGTGGTCGCGTCCGAGACCGACGACTTCGCCCCCGGCGACCAGGTGATCGCGCACGGCTACGAGATCGGCGTCGCCCGCAACGGTGGCTTCGCCGAATACGCCAGGGTGCCCGCCGAATGGGTGGTGCGCCTGGACGGCCTGGACACCCGTGACGCGGCCACCATCGGCACCGCGGGCTTCACCGCGGCGATGAGCGTGCAGGCCCTGCTCGACCGCGGCCTCACCCCCGACGACGGCGCGGTCCTGGTCACCGGCGCGACCGGCGGTGTCGGCACCGTCGCCATCGACATCCTCTCCGGCCTCGGCTTCGAGGTCATCGCCTCCACCGGCAAGACCGACGCGGGCGACCTGCTCGCCGAGCTCGGCGCCAACGAGGTCATCGGCAGGCTCCCGCTCGACCCGGACGCCAAGCCGCGTCCCCTCAACAAGGCGGTCTGGGCGGCGGCGGTCGACAGTGTCGGCGGCGCGTCGCTGGCCCATGTCCTGAGCTCCATCGGCTACGGCGGCGCGGTCGCGGCGAGCGGCCTGACCGGCGGCGCCGAACTGCCCGCCACCGTGCTGCCGTTCATCCTGCGCGGTGTTAGCCTGCTCGGCATCGACTCCGTCTTCCTGCCGATCGAGAAGCGCCGGGCGCTATGGTCGGCGCTGGGCAAAGAGCTTCGCCCGCAACATCTCTCGACGATCGAGTCGTTCGCCCCGATCACCGAGGTCGGCCGGGTCCTGCAGTCGATCAAGGACGGTAGCCACTCCGGTCGCACTGTCATCGGAGTCGCCGGCGAGTTCTGACCGGTCGACGCCACTGTTCCCCAACTGCTTACCGTCGCAGCAGTTGGGGAACAGTCGGCTAGACCGCGGTCTTGACCGGAACCGGGTCGTCGGCGAACTGGGTGCGGTAGAGCTCGGCGTAGCGACCGTCGGCATTGAGCAGGTCGGCGTGGGTGCCGCGCTCCACGATCCGGCCCTGCTCGAGCACCACGATCAGGTCCGCGGCGCGGATCGTCGAGAGCCGGTGCGCGATCACCAGGGCGGTCCGGCCGTGCAGCGCCTCGGTGAGCGCTTCCTGCACCGCGGCTTCCGAGGTGGAGTCCAGCGAGGCGGTCGCCTCGTCGAGGATCACCACGCGCGGCTGCTTGAGCAGCAGCCGGGCGATGGTCAGGCGTTGCCGTTCGCCGCCGGAGAGCCGGTAGCCGCGTTCACCGACGACGGTGTCGAGGCCGTCGGCGAGCGAGCCGACCAGGTCGCCGAGGCGGGCGCGGCGCAAGGCGTCCCACAGCTGCTCCTCGGTCGCTTCCGGTTGTGCCAGCAGCAGATTCGCGCGGATCGTGTCGTGGAACAGGTGCCCGTCCTGGGTGACAAGGCCGACGGTGCGCTGGATCGACTCGGTGGTCAGCTCGCGCACATCGGCGCCGTTGAGCCGGACCGCGCCGGAATCGACGTCGTAGAGCCGCGAAACCAGCTGGGCGATGGTCGATTTGCCCGCACCCGACGAGCCGACCAGGGCGACCAGCTGACCGGGTTCGGCCCGCAACGTCACGTCGTGCAGCACCTCGACGCCACCGCGGGTGTCCAGGGTCGCGACGTCTTCGAGCGAGGCGAGCGAGACCTTGTCGGCCGAGGGGTAACCGAAGTCGACCGCGTCCAGCTCCACCGCCACCGGACCATCCGGCACCGGGACAGCACCGGGCGCGTCCTCGATCAGCGGCTTCAGGTCGAGCACCTCGAAGACGCGCTCGAAGCTCACCAGGGCGGCCATGATCTCGAGGCGCGCGCTGGCGAGTGCGGTGAGCGGGGTGTAGAGGCGGGTCAGCAGCAGCGAGAGCGCGACGACCGAACCGGCGTCGAGGCTGCCCTGCAGCGCGTACCAGCCGCCGAGGCCGTAGACCAGCGCGAGCGCCAGCGCCGAGACCAGCGTGAGCGAGGTGACGAAGGTGGTCTGCAGCATGGCGGTGCGCACGCCGATGTCACGGACTCGGGTGGCGCGCACGGCGAACTCGGACGATTCCTGCCGCGGCCTGCCGAACAGCTTGACCAGCGTGGCGCCGGGCGCGGAGAAACGCTCGGTCATCTGGGTGCTCATGGCGGCATTGAGCTGGGCGGCCTCGCGCTGCATGGCGGCGAGGCGGTTGCCCGCGCGGCGAGCCGGGATGACGAACACGGGCAGCAGCACGAGGGCGAGCAGGGTGATCTGCCAGGAGATGCTGAGCATCACCGCAAGCGTCAGCGCCAGCGTCACCAGGTTGGTGACGACGCCCGACAGCGTGTCGCTGAACGCGCGCTGCGCCCCTATCACGTCGCTGTTCAACCGGCTCACCAGGGCGCCGGTCCTGGTGCGGGTGAAGAACGCGACCGGCATCTTCTGCACGTGATCGAACACGGCGGTGCGCAGGTCGAGGATCAGCCCCTCACCGATCCGGGCGGACAGCCAGCGGATGACCAGCCCCAGCCCGGCATCGAGGACGGCCAGGCCCGCGATGGCGAGCGCGAGCAGCGCGACGGTCCGCGGCGCCGAACCGCCGACAATGTCGTTGACGACCCGGCCGGCGAGCACCGGCGTCGCCACGCCGAGGATCGCGGCCACCACGCTGAGCAGCAGGAAGCCGAAGATCCGGCGCCGGTGCGGGTCGGCGAAGCGGAGGATGCGGCGGGCCGTGGCCAGGCGGAACGGCCGTTCCTCCTCTGGCGCGTTCATCCGCCGGTACATCTGGCTGTAGGCCACCGATTCGATACTCACTGCCACACTCCTCTTCGCTCCCCACCCATCGAACTCCTGCCCACCGACACTAAAACCTCAACAAAGGTTGACCGCAAATACTTTCCGCGGGCGGCCGGTTCCGCGCACAGCGAAACCGGGCGGGCAATGCCGCGGGCCACGCCGAATAGGCTGGTCGGGTGGACGAGATCCGGAGTGCGGAGCTGCTGGCCGACGCCCTGCGTGGCCGGGTCACCTGTGCGGTCGACGCCTCGACCCGCAGGCTCGCGGAGTACTCCTCGGACGCCTCCAACTACCGGGTCCGCCCCGCGATGGTCGTGTTTCCCCGCCACGACTCCGACGTCGCCGCGACAGTGACCTTCGCCCGCGAACACGGATTGGCGGTCACCGCGCGCGGCGGGGGCACCTCGGTGGCGGGCAATGCGGTCGGCCCCGGCATCGTGCTCGATTTCAGCAGGCATATGCGGGCCATCCGGGCGGTCGATCCCGAGGCGCGCACGGCGCTGGTACAGCCGGGTGTCGTGCTGTCGGACCTGCAACGACGGCTGCGACCCGACGGCCTGCGGTTCGGACCCGATCCCTCCACCCAGGACCGCTGCACGCTGGGCGGAATGATCGGCAACAACGCCTGCGGCCCGCACGCCCTGGCCTGGGGTCGCACGTCCGATACCGTGCGATCGTTGCGCGTCATCGACGGGACCGCGACGCAGCGCGTACTCGGCACGAATCTCGCTGAGGTCCCGGGCCTTTCCGGCTTCACGAATACCAACCTCGCGGTGTTGCGCACCGAACTGGGCAGGTTCGATCGGCAGGCCTCCGGCTATGGACTGGAACATCTACTGCCGGAATGTGGTTCGTCGATCGCGAAGGCGTTCGTGGGAACCGAGGGCACCTGCGGGCTACTGCTCGAGGCCGAGATCGAGCTCACGCCGATGCCCGCCGCGACCGTGCTGACCGTGCTCGGCTATCCCGATATCGCCACGGCGGCAGACGATGTCGCCGCGGTGACCCGGTGCGCGCCGCTCGCGGTGGAGGGTATCGATGCCGGGTTGGTCGATCGGGTCCGCGCCCATCGTGGGACGGTGCCTGAGCTTCCGCGCGGCCGTGGGTGGCTTTTCGTCGAAACCGCAGGTGCGAGTGCCGCCGAGGCACTGGCGGCCGCCGAGCGATTGTGCCGGGAAGCCAACGCCGACGACTACCGGATCGTCACCGATCCCGCTGCCACTGCGGCCCTCTGGCGTATCCGCGCCGACGGGGCGGGATTGGCCGGGCGGACGCCGGACGGGAAACCGGCGTGGCCAGGCTGGGAGGACGCCGCCGTCCCACCGGAGCGCCTGGGCACGTACCTCCGTGAATTCGCCGCGCTCACCAGGGAATACGAGGTAGACGGCCTGCTGTACGGCCACATCGGTGACGGCTGCATCCACGTCCGCCTCGACTTCCCGATCGCGGACGCGCCACAACAGTTCCGCTCCTTCCTGTTCGAGGCAGCCGAACTAGTTGTGCGCCATGGCGGCTCGCTGTCGGGCGAACACGGCGACGGCCGAGCCAGATCCGAACTCCTCGCGGTGATGTACTCCCCCGCCGCCCGCGCCGCCTTCGCCGGCTTCAAGGCCCTGTTCGACCCCGATGACATGCTGAATCCGGGAGTACTGGTCGCACCGAATCCGGTCGACGTCGATCTGCGCGTAGCTGGGCTCCGGCCACTGTCCCCGGCAGGCGGCTTCGCCCTGTCCGCCGACTCCGGCGATCTATCCACAGCTGTGCACAGATGTGTAGGAATCGGCAAGTGCCGCGCCGACACTCGCGGTTCCGGCGGCTTCATGTGCCCGTCCTACCTGGCGACCGCCGACGAAAAGGACACCACACGCGGCCGAGCCAGAGTGCTGCAGGAGGTAGTCCGCGGCGAACTCGACTGGCGCGCACCAGCAGTCGAGCAATCCCTCGACCTGTGCCTGTCCTGCAAGGCCTGTGCATCGGACTGCCCCGCGGGCGTCGACATGGCGACCTACAAATCCGAAGTCCTCCACCGTCGCTACCACCACCGCCCCCGCCCCCTCGACCACTACGTCCTCGGCCAACTCCCCCGCTGGCTCACCGCCGCACAACACTTCCCCCGCCTCGCCAACGCCCTCGCCGCCCGCCCCGCACTCCGCCGAGCGGCCATGCGGGCAGCAGGAATCGATCCCCGCCGCGAAGCACCCACCCTGGCGACCACATCATTCCGCCGAACCTGGCAGGACATCGGCGGCAACAACCGCACCGAGCCGGCCGCGATCGCCCTGCAACGCACCCCCCACCGCCACCTCCTACCCAACATGTCCGCAGATATCGAGACGCATGGCGGTGAGGTGATGCTGTGGGTCGATACGTTCACCGATACCTTCGCTCCGGGCAACGCCGTGGCCGCGACACTGCTGCTCGAACAGCTCGGCTATCGCGTCCGTATCCCGGCGGCTCGCGTCTGTTGCGGCCTGACCTGGATCACCACCGGGCAGCTCGACGGCGCCCGCACGCGCCTGCGCGCCACCCTCGACGCGCTGGCCGATCACGTGGCGGGCGGGGGCCTGGTCGTCGGCCTCGAACCGTCGTGCACCGCCGCACTGCGCGCCGACCTGCCCGAACTACTCCCTGACGACCCCCGAGCACCGCAGGTCGCCGTCGCCGTGCGCACCCTCGCCGAATTCCTGCTCGAGCATCCCGGCTGGCAGCCGCCACGACGCACCGGCGAGACGGTCATCGTCCAGCCGCACTGCCATCAGCACGCCGTAGGTGGCTTCGCCGCGGAACGCAGGATCCTGACCGCGATGGGCGTCACGGTCGAGGAGCTCGCCGGGTGCTGCGGGCTGGCAGGCAACTTCGGCATGCAGAAGGGCCACTACGACGTCTCGGTGGCCGTCGCCGAGAACGCGCTGCTCCCGGCCCTGCGCGCCGCCCCGCCCGGGACGACGTTCCTGGCGGACGGCTTCTCCTGCCGAACGCAGGCCGCTCAGCTGGCGGGTGCCCGCGGCGTGCCGTTGGCCTCGTACCTACTCGGCGACTGACGCGGATCACCTGGGGCCTGCCGAAGTCCGCCGACTGCCGTGCAGGTACGCGCTGAGCATTCATCAGATGCTCCGATGGTCCCGATTTCGACCGATCGGCGGGAGAGTGAATGATCAGCGCGGTGTGGACGAATCGCCACCGTGCCCGTTGGTCTACCCGCGGCGACCCCGTGCCCGACGGTGGTGGCCCGGCGCAAGAGCTCGCCAGCTCGGCGGCCTGCGCACAGGACCGTGCTCAGCTGCCGTGCGGCAGCGTCCCCGGCGCGAGCTGGTAGCCCGAGCTGCCCGCGGACCCGCTGCCCCACGCTGCCAGCAGCCAGTTGAGCGCGTTGGTGATCATCGGTTACCTCCTGCGGCGATGGGATGCCAGTTATTTGCCAACGGAGGATTTATCGCGGTCGACGTGGCGAATATTACGAATCCGCGGACGCACCGGATTGGGCGCGCACAATGGTCAGGTGCGCGATCAGACCCTCGACCCCGGCCTGTCGACGGCCGGGCTGTCCAGGACCGTCCGGTCGACCAGGCCGTTCGACGTCGGGCTGACCATCACCCCGCTACGGCGTGGCGGCGGCGATCCGTGCCACCACATCGGCCCAGACGGCGCGCACTGGCACGCCTCGCGGATGCCGAGCGGCGTGGTCACCTACCGGCTCACCCAGGACGGACGCGACGGGGCGCACGCCAGGGCCTGGGGGCCGGGCGCCGAGGAATTCCTGGCCGGTCTGGACCGGATGCTCTGCCTCGAGGAAGACCTCGCCGACTTCGCCCCCGCCCATCCCAAGCTGGTCGAAGCCCATCGCGTGGTGCCCGGCCTGCGCATGCTGCGGACCGGGCTGGTGTTCGAGTCGCTGGTGCCCGCGATCCTCGAGCAGAAGGTGCACACAAAGGCGTCGTTCGCGTCCTGGCGGAGCCTGGTGCGCGAGTTCGGGACGACGGCGCCAGGCCCCGCACCCGCCGGCCTGATGGTCGCGCCCGACGCCGAGACCTGGCGGCGCATCCCGTCGTGGAAGTACCACCGGGCCAATGTCGGGCCGCAGCGCGCGCAGACGATCGTGCGCGCCGCGCGGGTGGCCGACTCGATCGAGCGCACCGCCGACCTGCCGCCCGCCGAGGCCGCGCAACGGTTACGCAGCCTCCCCGGCATCGGTGTCTGGACGGTTGCCGAGACCGCGCAGCGGGCCTTCGGTGACGCCGACGCCCTCTCGGTCGGCGACTATCACCTGGCCGCGGTGGTCGGCTGGAGCCTGCTCGGCCGCCCGATCGACGACGCGGAGATGATCGAGTACCTCGAACCGCTACGCCCGCACCGCTATCGAGCGGTCCGGCTGCTCGCGCTCAGCGGCCAGGCGCGCAAGCCGAAGTTCGGCCCGCGCACCCCGATCACCGATCACCGGCACCGCTAACGGATCGCGCGCTGGTCGAGCACGCATCGCCCCGAGTCCACCAGGGTGTCGCGCGCCCGCCTGCGCACGCGGCACTCGTCGACGGTGCAGTCGAGGTGTAATTGCATTGCGGCATGGGCCTGTTCGGCGTCCATCGGGCCCGGATCGGTGCCGCAACCGAGTAGTGCAGCGGCAATATGCATGTTCACATCGCTCAATTGCATGGACCAAGCACAGCACGCAACCGCCCGGCTAACGGTCAGTACACGCCGATCCCGATATTTAGCGCGAATTCCCAGCACAAGATCCAAGGGGGAGTGCAGGATTCCCCATAGTGGACGAAATCCACCGCCAGACCGGGGCTATGGGTCGTGGCGGGTTGCGAACACAGGAGGAGTGGGGCTGTGGCAACGAACGCATCGACCGGAACGGGTGGTACGGCGGCAGGAGTCTCCTCGACGCTGCCGCGCCGCCAGCTAGGCCGCTATCTGCGCGATTGGCGAACCCAGGCGGGTCTCACCATCGCCGAGGCGGCCAAGTTGATGGAATGGGGCGCCAGCACGCTACAGCGCCTGGAAAAGGGTCAGGCCGACCGCATTCGGACGATCGACATCCACGAACTGTGCCGGATCTACGGCATTCCCGACGATCTCGCCGAGGGTTTGACCGGTCTCGCGCAGCAGGCCGCTGTCAAGAGCTGGTGGCACGCCTACGGCGACCTGATTCCCGAAAACTTCGACATCTATGTGGGTTTGGAGGCGTCGGCGCATCGGCTGCGGGCCTATCAGTCCGAATTGGTCCTTGGCCTGCTCCAGACAGCCGACTACGCGCGTGCGCTGAATCATCTGGGCTATCCCAAGGAGTCGGTCGACGAACTCGATCGACGGGTCGCGTTGCGGCTGCAACGGCAGGCGCTGATCACCCGCAAGCATTCGCCCGCCGAAATCGATGTGGTTCTGCACGAATCGGTATTGCATCGCATCGTCGGTGATGCAAAGGTAATGGCTGCGCAGCTGCGACATCTTGCCGACACGAGTACCCGAAGCAATGTGGCACTGCGTATCCTGCCGTTTGCCGCCGGTGTTCCACTCGGAGTCTCCACCGGACCTTTCACGGTTCTCGAGTTCGGCACCGACAGCAAGGGGCAACCGGTCGAACCGCCGGTGGTGTATGCCGAAGGCTTCACCGGCGATCTCTACCTGGAACGACGCACGGATGTCAGAAGGTACGACCGGGCTCACGAGTGCCTCCAGCGTCATGCGCTGGATATTCAACCGAGTAGAGACCTGCTGCGGCGGGTCGCGAAGGAGTATGTGGCATGAGTTTCGATCTCGTCGACGCACACTGGTTCAAGAGCACGCGCAGCGGCGCCGGCAAGGACTGCGTCGAAGTCGCGTTCCTGTACGGCGGGCGCGTCGGCGTCCGTGACAGCAAGAATCCGGCGGGCCCCGCGCTGGTCTTCGACGGACCGAGCTGGGACGCCTTCACCCGCGGCATCGACAACGGCGCGTTCGCCTGCGCACTGGGTGCACGGTGAACAGCAAGCGCACCATCGACACGACCGGTGCCACCTGGCTGCGGGCCGGCACCGCGGGGGCGGGCAGCAGTGTCGAAGTCGCCATGCTGGACGACGGTTATGTCGCCCTACGCGACGGCAAGAACCCCGACGGACCGGTATTGATCTTCACCCCGAGCGAATGGGCCGCGTTCACCGCAGGGGTGCACGACGGCGAGTTCGATCGTCCTTGATCACGTTTGGATCAAGACACGGTGGGTAACCCCTTGGTTATGGACCGAGGGTTGAAGAAAATGCCACCCCGGTACCGGAGGCTGGCGCCTGAGGACGGAGTGGAGCGCCTGATCGTGATACTGCTTTTCGCGGTGTCGTCGGTCGGAATCTATGTGCTCACCGGCTCGTTGCTCGCGGCGCTGTTCATCGGATTACTGGTCGGATTAGTCGCGGTAGGGACTGTAGCCGTGTTGTAGGTAGCAGTCGCGGGGGGGGTGGGCCGCGCGGGCCCCCCCCCCCCCCCACCCACCCCCCCCCCCCCTTTTTTTGCCCCCCCCAAAAAACGGCGGGGTGGGTAT
>NZ_JBHXMY010000208.1:0-4472 GCF_042720195.1 Nocardia sp. NPDC058497
GGGTGTGGGGTAGACGCCACCCCCCCCGGCTCTGCGGCGGGGGGGGCGCCGGGCCGGGGGGCGGGCGCCCGATCAGCTACCCCTGCTCTCGTGTAAGTTTTGCCGCGTTTTCCGCTAGTCTCTCGTGAGCACATGGGTAACTCACCGGGTACCGGCTACCTGAGCGACCCCACCACCGCCGGCCGCGTGCCTTGTCCTCCCGCGCCCAGGTCTGGCCCGAATCGCGGAGAGGCGGCACAGCGTGCATTTGAAAAGCCTGACGTTGAAAGGGTTCAAGTCCTTCGCGTCCGCGACCACGCTGCGCTTCGAACCGGGGATTACCTGCGTCGTCGGGCCGAACGGGTCCGGTAAATCGAACGTCGTCGACGCCCTCACCTGGGTGATGGGTGAGCAGGGTGCCAAGGCGTTGCGGGGCGGCAAGATGCAGGACGTCATCTTCGCCGGCACCACCGGGCGCGCCGCGCTCGGGCGGGCCGAGGTGACCCTGACGATCGACAATTCCGACGGCGCGCTGCCGATCGACTACGCCGAGGTGTCGATCACCCGGCGGATGTTCCGTGACGGCGCGGGCGAGTACGAGATCAACGGCAGCAGCTGCCGGCTGATGGATGTGCAGGAACTGCTGTCGGACTCCGGTATCGGGCGCGAGATGCACGTCATCGTCGGCCAGGGGCAGCTCTCGGCGATCCTGGAATCCCGGCCGGAGGATCGGCGCGCGTTCGTCGAAGAGGCCGCGGGTGTGCTCAAGCACCGCAGGCGCAAGGAGAAGGCGGTCCGCAAGCTCGACGCGATGCAGGCCAACCTCGCCCGGCTCACCGACCTCACCACCGAACTGCGCCGCCAGCTCAAGCCGCTCGGCAGGCAGGCCGAGGTGGCGCGGCGCGCGCAGACCGTGCAGGCCGACCTGCGCGACGCGCGGCTGCGGCTGGCCGCCGACGACCTGGTTACCCGGCGCCACGAGCTGGAGTCCCAGCTCAGCAAGGAGGCCTACGCCCGCGAGCAGCAGATCGCCGTGCAGTCCGCGCTCGATGCCGCCAATGCCGCACTCGCCCAGCAGGAGTTCCAGCTGTCGCGGCTGAGTCCCAGCGCCGAGGCGGCCGCGCAGACCTGGTTCCAGCTCTCGGCGCTGGCCGAGCGGGTCAATGCCACCATCCGCATCGCCGGTGACCGGGCCAGGCACCTGCACACCGAGGCACCCGTGGGCACCGGCCGCGATCCCGACCAGCTCGAGGCCGAGGCCGACCGGATCGAGGCCGAGGAAGCCGAACTGCGCTACGCGGTGGAGATGGCCACCGAGACTCTCGAAGCCGCGCGTGAGGCCCTCGCCGATCGCGAGTACGCCGCCAAGGCCGCCGAGCAGGCGCACCTCGCCGCCGTGCGCGCCATCGCCGACCGCCGCGAAGGCCTGGCCCGGCTCTCCGGCCAGGTCGAGAACCTGCGCACCAGAGCCCAATCGGTCGACGCCGAGATCGCCCGGCTCTCGGTCGCGATCGCCGACGCCCGTCACCGCGGGGAGGCCGCCCAGGTCGAATACGACTCGGTGCAGGACGAACTCGGCGAACTCGACGCGGGGGAGAAGGGGCTCGACGCCCAGCACGAACACGCCGTCGCCGCCCTGGAACTGGCCGACGAGCGCGTACGCGAACTGCGTGAACAGGACCGCGAGGCGAGCAAGCTGGTCGCCAGGCTCGGCGCCCGCATCGAAGCGCTCGGGATGAACCTGGCCCGCAAGGACGGTGCGGCCTGGCTGCTCGAACACGGCGTGAGTGGACTCGGTGACCGGCTGTCGGCGCAGCTGCGCGTCGACGGCGGCTTCGAGGCCGCGGTCGCCGCGCTGCTCGGCCCGCTGGCCGACGCGATCACCGCCGACACCTCGACCGCCGCCGACGCTGCCGTGCGCGAACTGCGCTCCGGCGACGGCGGCCGGGTCGCCTTCGTCTTCGCCACCGCCGGATTGGTTCCCGCCGAGCGTGACACCCTGCCCGCGGGTGCGCGCTGGCTTGCCGAGGTCATCGACGGCGCCGAGCCGGTGCGCCCGGCCCTTGCCGCGCTCACCGCGGGCGTCGTGGTCGTCGACGATCTGGCCACCGCCACCGAGCTCGTCACGCTGCGCCCCGAACTGCGCGTGGTCACCCGCGACGGCGACCTGGCCGGTTCGGGCTGGATCGTCGGCGGCTCGGAACGGATGCCGAGCCAGCTCGAGGTCCAGGCCGAGATCGACACCGCCACGGCCGAATTGGCGTCGGCGCAGCGCAGGGCCGAGGAACTGGAAGCAGCGCTGGCCGGTGCGCTGGCCGAGCAGACCGACCGCAAGGACGCCGCCGACCACGCGCTGATGGCGCTGCACGAATCCGATCAGGCGCTGCTGGCGATCTACGACCGGCTGGCGCGCGTCGGCCAGACCGCCCGCGCGGCGCAGACCGAAGGCGAGCGCCACGCCGCCCAGCGCGCCGAGGCCGAATCCGCGCGGGAGAAGTCCCTGGCCACCCTGGCCGAACTCGAAGACCGGTTGCGGCACGCCGAGATGGAACACGACGGCGACGACGACAGCTACGGCGCCGCGGGCACCGAGACCGCGGGCCGGGAACGCGAGGAAGCCGCCGCCGCGCTCGCCGAGGCTCGCACCATGGAGGTCGAGGCCCGCCTGGCCGTGCGCACCGCCGAGGAACGCGCGGAATCGGTACGCGGCAAAGCGGATTCGCTGCGCAGGGCCGCCCGCGCCGAACGCGAGGCCAGGGCCCGCGCCGAACGCGCGCAGGCCGCCCGCCGTCAGGCCGCCGCCGTGGCCGCCGCCGTCGCCGAATCGGGTGCCAAGATCGCGCACGAGCTCGAGCGGGTCGTGGCCGCCGCCGCGGCGCGCCGGGACGAGCTGGTCCGGCGGCGCGGGGAATGCGCCGCCGCGCTGGAACAGGTGAAGGAACGCGCGCGGGCGCTGACCACCCAGCTGGCCCAGCTCACCGACGCCGTGCACCGCGACGAGGTCGCCAAAGCCCAAGCGGCCCTGCGCATCGAACAGCTCGAGACCACTATCTCCGAACAGTTCGGCATCGCCCTGGCCGATCTCGTCGCCGAGTACGGCCCCGATGTCCCGCTGCCGCCGTCGGCGCTGGAACTGCAGGAGTACGAGGACGCCAAGGAGCGCGGCGAGCAGGTCAGCGCGCCGCAGCCGATGCCCTACGACCGGGCATCCCAGGAGCGCCGCGCCAAACGCGCCGAGAAGGACCTCACCACCCTCGGCAAGGTGAATCCCCTTGCGCTGGAAGAGTTCGCGGCGCTCGAGGAACGCTACAACTTCCTCGCCACCCAGCTCGAGGACGTCAAGAACGCGCGCAAGGACCTCCTCGACGTGGTCGCCGAGGTCGACGCCCGCATCCTGCAGGTGTTCACCGAGGCCTACGCCGACGTGGAGCGCGAATTCGTCGGCGTCTTCGCCAAGCTGTTCCCGGGTGGTGAGGGCAGGCTGGTGCTCACCGACCCCTCCGACATGCTCACCACCGGCATCGAGGTGGAGGCCAGGCCGCCGGGCAAGAAGGTCAAGCGGCTCTCGCTGCTCTCCGGTGGCGAGAAGTCGCTGACCGCGGTCGCGTTGCTGGTCAGCATCTTCCGGGCCAGGCCGTCGCCGTTCTATGTGATGGACGAGGTCGAGGCGGCGCTGGACGACACCAACCTGCGCAGGCTCATCGGGCTGTTCGAGCAGCTGCGGGAGAAGAGCCAGCTGATCGTCATCACCCACCAGAAGCCGACCATGGAGATCGCCGACGCGCTCTATGGCGTGAGCATGCGCGGTGACGGCATCACCCAGGTGATCTCGCAGCGGTTGAACCGGGCCGAGGTGGCCGATACCGATCCGGTGGGCGCGCCCGCGTAGCAGTCCCACTGTGCGGGATTGTGAAACTGCGACACGTTTCATTGGCTCGGTCCGCTGTTAGCGTGCGATGGATGAAACGTGTAACTGCATCGCTCGTCGCCGGTGTCGCGGCCGCGCTCCTCGCTCCACTGCCCGCCGTGGGCGCCGACACCGGGTCGTCGTCTCTGTCGGGCGGCGGCTCGTCCTCGCTGTCGGGCAACAAGTCCGAGCTGCCGCCGTACGCGCAGTGGATCGGCGAGATCACCCCCGTCGTGGCCGAGGCGAAGACCTATCTCGCCGGACGGCTGCCCGGCGCGACCCGGCCCGCGATCGTCTTCGACATCGACAACACCACGCTGGAGACCTCCTACAACACCGGCCTGATCATCCCGGCGATCCAGCCGGTGCTCGGCCTGGCGACCTGGGCGAAGCAGAACGGCGCCGCGATCATCTTCGTCACCGGCAGGCCCGCCCTGGTCAACGCCTACTCCCAGGCGAACCTGACCTCGGTCGGCTACCCGGTCGACCCCCTGTAAGGGACCGCGGCCCCCCACCGGTGGGGGGGCCACCCCCGGGATGGCCGATAACAAAACCCGAGCCCGGGCGGAATAGAGATCCAAGGGGA
>NZ_JBHXMY010000208.1:4482-9423 GCF_042720195.1 Nocardia sp. NPDC058497
CCTTATATTCTCCCACACGCGCAGGCCCCCCCTCGACACCGAAAACTCCCGGGCTACCCTGACGTGGCGCGGAAACCCGGTCCACGGCCTGAAGGGCAGCCCCCCGACCACGCTGTCGGCGGGCAACGCCGGTCTGGCCGAGTACAAGACCGCGAGCCGGGCCGATATCGAGAGCAAGGGATACACGATCGTCGCCAATATCGGCAACAGCCCGACGGACCTGTCGGGCGGGCATGCCGAACGCACCTTCAAGTTCCCTGACTACAACGGCGCACTGAACTGAGCTGCGGGGTGGGGTCCACCGGCGCCGGGTAGACCAGGATCCGCGCGGCGCCGGGGGTGCACCGACCCCGGCGCCACGCGCGTACAGCATGACCCCGCGCTGCCGCGTCTGCGCCCTCACCGAACGCCCGAAGCGCATGTGGCCCGAACTCACCTGAGCGCGAGATCGTCACTCGTGGCGCCTGCTGTGCTCGGCCGGAGCAGAGTCACCGGGTGTGGTCGCCACCAGGATCGCCGCGACTCCGATGGACAGTGCCGCGATCATGGCGGTCGCGGGCCAGCCGAACCACGCGACCGCGGCTGCCCCGAAGGCGGTGCCGAGGCTGCCGCCCACGAAGTACACCAGCATGTAGACGCTGTTGAAGCGGGCCCGCCGCGGCCAGCGACATGAACAGCACGACGGAGCCACGCAGCGCGGTGCCGGTGGGCATTGTGGCGACAGATTCAGCATTCACAACGACCGACGGTAAGAAGCGGACTTACCGGTCGCTGGCGGGATATCGACACCACCGTCACTGCCCGCTGACCGGGTCGTGCGGTGCGGCGCGAGGCCCGGCGGATCGTCCGGTGGACCTGCCCGGTACATCGGGATCGTCCAGCGGGGCCGCCCGGCACACCGGCGCGACACGATCGGCGGGTCGGATCGGAGGTCAGGCGACCGGTGCCGACTCGTCGAGGCGGGCCAGGATCTTCTCGGCTCCGCCACGGGTCAGCCACTCGGGCAGGCTCGTGAGCTGCGGATACAGCTGTCGCAGGGTGGGCAGGTCGGCGTGCCAGCCGCCGGTCTCGCGGATCAGGCGCCAGGTATTGCCGAGCTGCGGGCCGATCGCCTCGGCCTCTGCTTCGGTGACCTCGCGGTAGTGGATCGAGCGGCCGGTGGCCGCGCTGATGGCGGCCGCGGCGTCGACGGGGGTGATCGCGTC
Source organism: Nocardia sp. NPDC058497 (assembly GCF_042720195.1). Classification (NCBI taxonomy): domain Bacteria; kingdom Bacillati; phylum Actinomycetota; class Actinomycetes; order Mycobacteriales; family Nocardiaceae; genus Nocardia; species Nocardia sp. NPDC058497. Next base: position 5,688 of record NZ_JBHXMY010000208.1, read on the forward strand.
GCTTGCCAGTTCCAGGGCGCGGCCATGCCAGCCGTCGGGGTCGGTGAAGGCGAGGGCGGCGAACGCGCCGATGTCGTCGAGGGCGATCATCTGCAGTGGCCGGTCGGCCGGGAACAGGTGCGGGTGCTCGCCGCCCACGCGGACCCCGTCGACGGGGGAGCCCTGCAACAGGTAGTTCTCCATGAAGCGCACCGGGCGAAGCAGCGTATAGCGCAGGCCCGAGGCGGCGATCGCGTCCTCGATCTGCCGCTTGCCCTCCTGACCCCACGAGTCGGCCGCGCCCATGGTGGCGATGCCGGAGAAGACGATCTGCTCGACGCCTGCCGCGCGGGCCGCGTCGACCATCGCGACGCCACGCTGCGCCTCCAGGCCTGCTGTCCAGCCGCTGGGTCCGTAATCGGCTGGGGGAATCAGGAATACGGCACGTGCGCCGGTCGCCGCCGCACGCAGCGAGGCAGGGTCGTCGAAATCGCCTGTCGCCAGGTCGGCGCCCGCGTCGGCCAGGGCGCGGGCCGTCGGAGCGGCAGGGTCGCGGACGAGGGCGCGTACCGCGTGGCCGTGGGCGAGCAGCTTCCTGGCGGTGACGCCGCCCTGTTTGCCGGTTGAACCGGTGACCAGAACGGGATGTGCTGATGACATTGCGGATGAACTCCGTTTCGTTCCCTACAATCGGGTCGGGCGACCCGTATTCCGGACGGTACGGGCGGTTCGACCCGGTTGGCCAGGTGTCGCGCAGGGAAGGCGTAACGAAATGACCGTCGACAATGGCGTGGAGCCAGCGATCAGAGCGGATGCCCGGCGCAACCGCGCCCTCGTCCTCGCCGCCGCTCAGCGTGCGCTGGCCGAGCGGGGGACCACCGTCTCACTGGCCGAGATCGCCCGCCGCGCCGGGGTCGGGGCGGGCACCGTCCACCGGCATTTCCCCACGAAAACCGATCTTCTGGAAGCGGTGATGCAACAGCGGGTCGACCGCCTGGCGGCGCTGGCCGCCGACCATCTCACCGACCCCGACCCTGGTGCTGCGTTCTTCGCCCTCTGCACCCATGTCATCACCACGACGCCCGGCAACAAAGACCTCTGCGACCTGGTGCAATCCGACGACGGCTGGCCGCGCGCCCTCCTGCGCGGCGCGGGCAACCGCTTCCACCGCGCCCTCGGCGCACTGCTCACCGCCGCCCAACGTCAGGGCGCGGTCCGCCCCGATGTCGCCGTCACCGACGTCCTCGACATCTTCACCGGATGCGTGGCGATCCAACGACATCGGCGCGCCGACGACCCCTTGGCTCCGGCCGTCGTCCTCATCCTCGACGCGTTGCGAACCCGTCCGTCATCCGTAACGGAACCCGGAAAGGCCGACCGCGACGAAACCCATCGACGTGACGAAACCTCGCCACCGCTGTGCCCCATCTGCGCCGGATCCGTCCACCGATCCGCCACCGGCAGACGCGCCCGCTACTGCTCCCCTGCCTGCCGCCAAAAGGCCCACCGCCGGCGCCAAACGGATGGGTCCCGTGCTGTCAATGTGAAATAAATCACAAAAGTTGCCGCTAAGGTGAGATGGCTATTACTAATAGCCCGGTTGGCGTTCGATTGGTCCGGGTCGGGGGGCAAAAGGTCGAGAGGGAGTACTGAATGTTCAAGCGCTCAACTCGCAATATTCTTCTCGGTGCACTGCCGGTGGTTGTGGCGGTCACCTTCGCTGGAAGTGGTGTCGCGTCGGCGGATGCCTACGCAGACCAGCAGGCTCAGCCGGCCACCGCGATGGCCGTCCAGGGTGACAGCTACGAGACCGCCATCGCCGAGTTTTCGTTCGGATCCGCCACCCCGGCGGGCGCAGCGATCTCGCAGGACGCCGAGCTTTCCGGCGAAGGCCCTGCCTCGGAGGTGGCCGCTCCCGTGGTTTCGGATGTGATCGAGACCCAGCTGCAGGACGTCGCGACCGATCCGAAGGCCGAGAACTCCGACCCGGTGATCAACGGTGCTTTCGCTGGTGCCGGTATCGGTGCGCTCGCCACCCTGGTCAACTGCATCCCGTCCGTGATCGTGTTGGGCGTGGGCTACCCGATCTGCCTCATCCTCGGCACACTCCCCCATGCGCTCGTCGGTGCCATCATCGGTGGCTTCGTGGGCCACGTGAACCCCGAGGTCATTCCGCAGGTCCTGCCTTGAGAGGGCGGGTCGGCAGGTAACTGCCCCCGGCTCGGGACTCCCGGTGCTGCTGCGGTGAAAAACGCAGTCGCGCCGGGAGTCTCGCTATTTGTCGGGGATCAAGTCCGAGCGCGTCTGACCATCGACGACACGCTGCCCGAGGGGATCCTTCCGCCACACCCCGCCGATACCGCCAGCGGCCCACCGACGCGTCACCGGTTCCTGACCGGCGACGCCGACCTGACAGTTGCCGGCTGACCGGCGCCCCGTGTCATCCATCCCGCCATCAAATGCCTGGCGTCCACCGACAACGTTCGACCTTGCCGATGATAGTGAATGACGTCATCAGGCGATCGAGATGGACCTCACCGTATTCGCAGCTCAGACGCCGATGAAGGCAACCGCGCCAACGCTGTCCACGCTTGACAACAGCGCCGATCGCAAGCTGGGTCGATAGGGGAGCTGTCGGGGACCCCTACAGCAGGTCGCTGACGTCGTCCGGGACGTCTACGGCGTATTTGCGCAGGATGTCCATGGAGATGACCTCCAGGGCGTTCTCGTGTGTCGCGGCCAGCACCACGGGTGCGGCGACCCCGTCCTCGTGCGCGTGCAACCAGCGCACCGCCACCACACACCAGCGGTCGCCCGGCTGCAAGCCGGGGAAGTTGTTCTCCGGGCGCGGAGTACTGAGGTCGTTGCCGATGGATGCCTGATGCTCCAGGAATTCCGCCGTCACGACGGTGCACACGGTGTGGCTGCCGAGATCCTCCGGACCGGTGCTGCAGCAGCCGTCCCGGTAGAAGCCCGTGAGAGGATCGGTGCCGCACTCTTCCAGCGGCCCCCCAAGCACGTTTCGATCGGTCACGCCGCCGATCCTATGGGGCGAGCGCCAGAAGTTCCGCAGGACAACGAATCTGTAGTGTTTCCCCGGCGCGCCGACGGGCCCTTTCCCCAGCTACCGACCCGCCGCGCCGACGCCGCCGACGTGGGACGACCAGCCGCCCGAATAGACTCGGCCGGGTGAGTTCGCAAGCGTGGATCCTGATCGCCGCGATCGCCGCCGTGCTGTTGGTGGCGCTCGTCGCGGGTTTCGTCCTGTACAAGAGGCGCCAGATCACCCTGGCACCGCCCGAGCCGGACAAGGAGTTGACGGACAAGTCCGGTGGCTATACGGCCTCCGGGGGATTCAACTTCAAACAGGGCGGGCCGGCGACCACGCTGCCGCGCCCCGAACCGGCGCCCGAGCGGACCGATACCGAGGGGCAGCCGCACGTCGGTGACGATGCCGCCGTCCCGCGCGACGCGCCGCGACGCAGCATCACCGATGTCCCGCTGCCCGAGACCGACGTGCAGGTCACCGAGGACGTGGTGGTCCCCGACGACCTCAGCACCCTCGACACCACCCCGCCGGTCACCACCGCCCCGCCCACCGAGATCACACCCGCCGACACCGCCCCGGTCGAGGGGGGGGCGGGAACGAACGCCGCGCGGCCGGGACCCCGCGCCCCCCCCACGCCCCCCCCCACCCCGCGCCCCCCGCGGGCAGCCCGCGCGCCGCCCCCCGCGCGCTCAGAGACCCCGCCCCGCG
>NZ_JBHXMY010000209.1:0-9388 GCF_042720195.1 Nocardia sp. NPDC058497
CTCCCACAGAGATATACACATATCTTGTGGTCGGGAGCGTGAGTTGTGTTTTAGAGACAGAGAGACAGCGGCGGCCGTGGAGGCCAGGCTCACCACGGTACCGATCGCGGCGACCACCGGGGCTTGCAACGCGATCAGCAACAGCACGAAGCCGAGCACCAGGATGATCCCCACCACGATCGGGAAGTAGTCGTTCAGCGCCTGTTGCAGATCCAGGTTCTCCGCGGGCGCGCCGCCGACCAGCGCACCGGAGGGCAGCGCGTTCCGCAGGCCATCGAGGATCTCCCCCATCCGCTCATCGGAGGGATCGACGCCGGGCAGGGCCTGCATCATCACCAGATCGCCGCCGTCGGCAGCCGATTGGGCCGGAGTAAGCATGCTGATTCCGTCCACGGTCCGGGCAGCCGCTTCGATCTCGGCGACTTCCGTTGCGGGAGCGATGATCTGGAGCATTCCCGGCGTGCCCTCGCCCAGCTGCGACTGCACCAGTTCATAGCCTTGGCGCACCGGCGCGTCGGCCGGGACGACCTGAATGGAGGGCATGGCCACCTTCAGCCCGAACACCGGGGCCGCCAGCGCGATGAGCACCGCGAGCGCGCCGATCGCGAACGGCAACGGATGCCGGTGCAGCAGTCGCCCCCACGCGGCGAACCGCGGTGACCGATGCGGCTGACCTTTGGCATACGACAGCGCACCGGCATTGACCTTGCCACCGAGCGCTCCCAGCGCCGCGGGCAGCAGCGTCATGGTCGCCGCGAGCACGAAGGCCACGGCGAGCATGATGCCCACGGCCATGGTCCGCACCGCGGGCGCGGGCACGATCAAGACCGCCGACAGGCTGACCAGCACCGTGAGTCCGGACAGCACGACGGCTTTGCCCGCGGTATCCATGGTTTCGGCGACCGCGGCCCGGACCGTTGGCGCGCCGGCGAGTGCGGCACGGAAGCGGGCGACGATGAACAGCGCATAGTCGATGCCCAGCGCCAGGGCGAACATCATCGCGAAGTTCATGGCCCACACCGAGATCGGCGTGACCTCGTTGAGCAGCACCAGCCCGCCCGCCGAGGCCACCAGCCCCGCCAACGTGAGCAGCAGCGGCAAACCGGCCGCGACCAGCGATCCGAACGCCAGCACCATGATCGCCACGGTGACCGGCCAGGAGAACAGCTCGGCCTTGATCATGGCGTCGTGATTGGCCTTGTTGAAATCACTCCACAAGGCCGACGCGCCGGTGGGATAGATCTCGATACCGTTGCCGGACAAGGCGGTCAGCGCCTCCTTGTGCTCGTCGACGGCCTTGACCATCTCGTCGGTGAAGGCGTTCGCGCCCGCGATGAGAATGCCGGTGTGCCCGTCGGGGCTGATCGAACTGCCCGGCTGCGGCGCGATCACCGCGCCGAAGCGGGCATCACCGGCGAAGACGCCGGTGATCTCACCGAGCACGCGCTGCACCCCGGGGCTGTCGATGGTCTCGGTATCGGAATGGACCACCACCTGCACCGCTGCCGAGGAGTTCCCGCCGAAGTGTTGTTGCGCCAGCTCACGCACCCGCACCGATTCCGAGCCATCGGCCTGCCAACCCGCCCCCGCGAGCGAGGTGAACACACTCGGCGCGGCGGCACCGAGCACGATCAGTACCAGCAGCCACAGGCCGAAGACGGCCCGGGCGTGCCCGGCCATCAGTGATCCGAGCCTGCCCAGCATTCCGCCGGAACGGGTCGGCTGCGGGATGTCACGGGCCGGAGAATCGGCCACGAGGTCGGTCATCACCTGCTCCTTCCTATACCCCTGGGGGTATCTACAACTCGGTATCGGACTATACCCCGGGGGGTATCATCCGAGCAGTGTGACCTCGGGCACCGTGCGCATCGGGAGCCGACGGCCATCCATGCACAGGCGGCTATACGCGCCGCCGGGACACCCCAGTGCGTCCAGCCGAGCGGTCAGAGAGCGAGCATGGCGGCAGCGACCTGTTCGGCCGCGGCGTGCCGCAGGGCGGTGCCCATGTCGTCGAGGACGAGCAGTCGCGCTGCGGGGATCTCGGCGGCGAGGGCCTCGCCGTTGCCGACCGGGAAGAACGGGTCGGCGCGACCGTGCACCACGAGCGTGGGCACGTCGAGCTCACCGAGCCGCTCCCGCCATCGCGGGGCGCAGTCGATCCGGGAGAACACCATCCCGAGCTGGTTCGCCAGGTGTACCGCGGGATCGCTCGACGACGTCCGGTCCCAGATTCCGGCCGCCGTCGCCCGCGCCTCCTGCGGATCGTTGCCCATCGGCTCGGCACCCTCGGCGGCGAACGCCGCGACGGCATCCCGGTCGGTCCAGTCCGGCCGCGGGCGGGAGAACAGCGCGCCCATGACCGCGGGATCGTGGCCCGGCAGGTCCTCGTCCACCGGTCCCGGCGCCACCGGCCGGGTGCCGACGAGGGTCAGCGCGGAGAACACGTCCGGGTGGTCCAGCGCGGCGACCTGAGCGACCATCCCACCGACGCCGACCCCACCGAGATGGGCGGTCCCGGCACCGAGCACCCCGACCAGCGCGACCGCGTCGGCGACGAGATCCCGCAGGTCATACGCCGGATTCTCCGGGTCGAGGGTCGTCGAGGCGCCGGAGTCACGCAGGTCGTAGCGGCTCACGCGCCGCCCGCCCGATGCGAGCCGCTCGCACAGCGCGTCGGGCCAGGACAACATCGTTGTGCCGCCGACCAGCAGGACCAGCGGATCGTCCTCGCGGCCGAAGCTCTCGATGCCGAGGTCCACACCGTTCGCCCGTACCGAGGTCATGCCAGATCGAAACGATCTCGTCATCCCGGGACTCCTGCCTGTCGGTACATCCACAGGTATCGACGACGGATTCACCCGAAAGTCATCGGTGCGGCCGAACTCGGCAGAGCACGTCGTCGACGCGATCCCCCACCTCACCGCCTACCTGAGCTGAGCCGCAATCGTCCTCGCGCTCGGTCACCTCCTCCCGAAGCACGTGGCCGATCAGTCGCGCGGCGTGGGTCGCCAGCAAGCGCCGAGCAGTAGCCCCGCCGACAACACGCCGCGAACGGTCGTGATCACCAGCGCCCGCAGCAACCGCCTCGTCGATGCCCTCATCGCTGCCGCCACCCACTGACCGGGTGAGCGCAGGAGCCAGGTCAGGACGGGCTCCCCGATCCGAACGGGCCCGACGGTCAGCGGCAGTCGATGTACTCGAGGTAGGCGCGGCCGGAGATCGCGCGGCCCAGGTAGGTGCCGGTGTAGTCGTAGGTGCCGACAAATCCGGCGCCGAGCCCGTAGGAGTAGTCACCGCCGGCCTTGCCATCGACGGTGATCAAGTCCCGGCCCTCGTCGTCGAGTACCCGCCACGACAACGAATTCGGCAGACGCATCGCGCGGCCGTCGGGGGTGCGCCGCGGTTCGGATTCGTACTCTCGGACACGGAAGTCGAATCCGCGGGTGAACACGCCGCCGTAGCCGTCGAGTGAGCGCAGATAGACCGCCTTCTGGATCGGGAACCCAGCGGGCCCGAGCACCTGGACCAGCAATGCCTGCGTGCGGTGGTCGAGGTTGAGGACATGGTAGGTGAAGAACTTGGCTGGCAGCTTGGGTCGCGTGGAGGCCGTCACGCTGTGCATTCCGACGCCGGCGGCGTATTCGACGGTGCACAACCCCTCGACTTCGACGCGGTCTCCGCGATGGTCGATGTGACCGCGGTAGGTCGACAGCAGGCTCCAATGCCGGTACAGCGCCGGGATGTTCGCGAAGTGCGCCACCTTGTCGGTGGCCTCGATCTCGAGTTCGACGGTGACGTCGGGATGGGTCCGGCGCACGGTGAAGTGCGGGTAGGTACCAGCGATGTCGAGTTCCTCGCCGAAGCGGAGGTGGCTGCCGTCCGGGGCGAACTCGCAGTCGCGAGCGATGCTGTGTACGAGGAACTGCCCGTCCGCCATGGATGCCGTGGCCGACGAGGTATATACGGTGTCGGACGGGTTGGTGGTGATCGCATGATCGTTGGCGAAGATCGTCACTCCGGGCGTACCCAGGATCGACATGACTCCGAACGAACGGTGCGGCTCGGGCAGATCGGGCACCATCACCCCGTAGTGCACCCAGTTCCGCCGCCGCCCCGACGGCGGGCTCATCGACCGGGTGGCATCGAACGGAGAACCGTTCACACGCCCGGTTCGATTCACCAGACCGACCAACCGCTGCGCCAGTCGTTGCGCCTCGACCATCGTTTGTCCTCCATTCACCGGACCGCTCACCGGAACCTTACCCGTAAGTAATATCGCGGCACCGTGCACACGCGTGTGTTCCGCCACCGCGAACCCCGCGGCTGCGCCACATCCACTGTTCCGCGCGAGCGGATCATCGCTCGCCGTTGCGACGTTTTGCTGCCAGCGGCGGGCAGGTGGGCCTGGGTGCCGCCCGCCGACGCGATTCTGCCGCTGCCGGACGGCCTGTTCCTGGTCGAGACCGTCGACGACGGCTGCAGCTACGGGTCCACCAGCGCCTGTGCTCGGGAATTCGTCATCGGCGGGACGAGCGGTGCTCCCGACGACGTCGCCGCGCGGGTTCGACTGCACCTGCAGGAGTCCCACGGCTGGACGCTGACACCTGGGACACGCTCGAACGATGTCCGCGACTATTGGAGCAGTACCTACCCCCGGACACAAGGCTGGGCCCTCGACCAGTACCGCGCACGGGTGAGCGTGTCCATTCACCACGAGCGAGTGACCGTCCGGCTCGCCTATCTCGACGACTGGTGACGAGGGCGTGAGCCGGTCCGTCGTCTTCACGCGTGACGGGCGGGACTGCAGACTCAGGCGCGCAGCAGTGCGGCTTGGACCTGTTGCAGACGTTCGACGTCGCCGCGGAAGCCGGCCACGGCGTCGTTGTACAGGAACGCTTCCCAGAGCCTGACCAGTGCATAGGCCAAGGTGGCGCGCTCGATCGGCGGGCGGTAGCCCTGCTCCTCGGCGCGCTCGATGAGACCCTCCACGACGGCGACCGCGGCCTGGTGGACGGGACCGTCGCTGCGGGTGATCAGGCGCAGCGCCCCGGTCGACTCGTTGTCGAAGTAGGTGCGCAGCGAATCGTCTTCGACCAGCCAGTGGATGCAGCGATCGAGGACCTCGTTGAGGCGCTCGGCGCCGGTGGCGGCACTGGCGCGTTCGGCGTAGGCGACCATCCGCTCGAGCTGGCGGGCGATCGCGGCGCCGAGTAGTCCGTCGCGGGAACCGAACCACCGGTAGATGCTGGTGCGGCCGAGGCCGAGCTGGGCGGCGATGGCGTTCACGTCGACGCGATTGCCGGAGAGGAAGACCTCGACCGCGGCTCGCAGCACGTCGTCCCGGCTGGCCGCGGCCGGGCGTCCCGGTGCTCTCATTCCCTCGGCTCGCGTCACAACGCACAGCATAAGTGCTCCTTCGCGGCTATCATTTGATACATACGCATCTCTGTGTAACATACTCGACCATGCAACTGGCACTCACCGAGGACGAGCTCGCCTTCCGCGACGAGCTGCGTGCCTTCTTCCGGCACGAAATCCCCGCCGACATCCGTAATCGAGCCAGGCACATGGCCGAACTCAGCAAGGACGACATCGTCACGACCCAGCGCATCCTGCACGCGCACGGCCTGGCGGTGCCGCATTGGCCGGTCGAATGGGGCGGCCGCGACTGGACCCCGATCCAGCGCCACATTTGGCACGACGAGATGCAGCTCGCGTCGGTCCCGGAGCCACTCACGTTCAACACCAACATGATCGGGCCGGTGATCGCGCAGTTCGGCTCGCAGGAGATGAAGCAGCGCTTCCTGCCCGCCACCGCGAACCTCGACATCTGGTGGTGCCAGGGGTTCTCCGAGCCCGATGCCGGTTCCGACCTGGCCTCGCTGCGCACCGTCGCCGTGCGTGACGGCGACGAGTATGTGATCAACGGCCAGAAGACCTGGACCACCGCCGCTCAGAGCGCGGATTGGATGTTCTGTCTGGCCCGCACCGACCCGGACGCACCCAAGAAGCAGGCAGGCATCTCGATGCTGCTGTTCCCCCTGGACTCCCCCGGCGTGACGGTCCGCCCGATCGAACTGATCGACGGCGGTTTCGAGGTCAACGAGGTGTTCCTGGAGAACGTGCGGGTGCCCGCCGACCAGCTCGTCGGCGCGGAGAACCAGGGCTGGACCTACGCCAAGTTCCTGCTCGGCAACGAGCGCACCGGCATCGCCGCCGTCGGGCAGACCAAGGTGCGGCTGTGGCTGGCCAAGGAATACGCCAAGCAGACCCGACTCGACACCGGCACCCTGCTCGACGATCCCGTCTTCGCCGCCCGCATCGCCGAACTCGAAAACGAGCTGCTGGCACTGGAACTCGTCCAGATGCGGGTCGTCGCGGGACCGGCCGACGCAAGCCCGAATCCGGTGTCCTCGATTCTCAAACTGCGCGGCACCGAACTGCAGCAGGCGGTCACCGAACTGTTCGTCGACATCGCGGGCCCGGAATCCCTCGCCGCCGAAGCCGACACCCCGGACTGGGCGCGCCGCAGCACCGCCACCTACCTGAACTACCGCAAGACATCGATCTACGGAGGATCCAACGAGGTGCAGCGCAGCATCATCGCTTCGACGATCCTCGGACTGTGAGGCACCGCCATGGATTTCGAACTCAGCACCGAACAGACCATGCTGCGCGACACCGTGCGCAGCGTCCTGACCCGCCACTACACGCCGGAACGTCGCGTCGAGGTGATCGGCACCGAACTGGGCTGGGACCCGCGGGTGTGGTCGACCTTCGCCGAGATCGGCCTGCTCGGCCTGACCATCTCCGCAGAGGACGGCGGCATGGGCGCGGGCCCGATCGAGACGATGCTGGTGCTCGAGGAACTCGGCCGCGCTCTGGCACCGGAACCGGTTCTGGACTGCGCGCTCCTGCCTGCCGTGATCATCGGCCGGGCCGGTACCGAGACCCAGCGCAAAGAACTGCTACCCCAGATCGCCGAGGGCACGCTGCGACTGGTCTTCGCCCACGCGGAGCCCGGCACGCGGTGGCCTTCGACGCGCATCGGCACGCAGGCATTGCCGTACGGTGACGGCTGGCAGCTGGCCGGGCGCAAGCACCCTGTCGCCTACGGCGATGGCGCCGACCGGCTCATCGTCAGCGCGGCGCTGCCCGGCGGCGGCACCGCACTGTTCCTCGTCGACCCCACCGCACCGGGCGTGACCAGGACCGGGTTCCGCACCCATGACGGCAGGCGCGGCGCCGACATCGAATTCGACGGCGCGGCAGCTGAATTGCTCGGCACACCCGACGACGCCACCGATGTCATCGCCGACGTGGTGATCACCGCGCAGGCCGCACTGGGTGCCGAAGCGGTCGGGGCGATGGCGGAAGCGCTGCGGCTCACCACCGACTACCTTGGCACCCGCAAGCAGTTCGGGGTCGCACTGCGCAGTTTCCAGACCCTCACCCAGCGTGCCGCCGACATGTACGTCTCGCTGGAACTGGCACGCAGCATGAGCCTGTACGCGTCGATGTCACTGGCCGACGGTGTCGCCGATCCGATGGTCGCCTCGCGCGCGAAACTACGGATCGGGCGCTCGGGCAGGCACATCGGGCAGGAGGCCATCCAGATGCACGGCGGCATCGGCATGACCGCCGAATACCCCGTCGGCCACTACACCGCGCGCCTGACCGCCATCGAGCACACCCTCGGTGATTCGAGCGATCACCTGCGTTACCTGGCCGGCCACGTCGCCGACCACCAGCTGGCCGAAATCTGAGGACACTGCTCGACATCGCCGCCGCGGCGATGTCGAGCAGTTCCCCGATCAACCCCGGACGGCGACCGCGTCCACCTCGAACAGCATCCCGGGCAGCGCCAGCGCGGCAACGCCCAGCAGGGTTTGCACCGGCGGCCGGTCACCCCAGATCTCGGCGATCTTCTTACCGAGGATCGTCAGCTTGTCGAGGTCGTGCTCGACGATGAACGTCCGCAGCTGCGCGACATCGGCGTAGCCGAGACCGGCCGCGCGCAACGCGATCCCGAGATTGCCGAACGCCCGATCGACCTGCCCGGCGAAATCCGTGGTCGTCGTGTGCCCGTCACCGTCGGAGTCGTACTGACCGGCGATCAGCACGAGCTCCCCGGTCACCCGCGCGACATGGCTGTACCCGAACCCCGTCGGATCGTGCAGCTCGGCCGGATTGATGATCTCCACAGACACGTCTCTCTCCTGTCGTCGCGAACGGTTCGCACTGAGGTGACGACGCAGGCATCGCGAGTGTGACATCACGCTGAACCTGAAGTCCCACTCCGACGTTGGCGCCCGTCGCGCGTGCGTGGATAGGGTCGCAGCGTGAACACTTCGGAGCCGGTGAACCGCGATATCGACGACATCGTCGGCGAACTGACACGCCAAGATCCCTTCCGCGTGTGGAAAACCGCCGTCGACAACCGCATTGCCGCCGCGGATCCGGAACTCGTCGTCACCCTCGCCCGTGCGGCCGCCCCGAAAGTCGATCCCGACCTGGGCCGAGCGTTGCTCGACTCCGCGTTCCGGTCGCTCCTCGCCGCACAGATACCCGGCAAGGTGACCGCCGCACTGCACGTCATCGCGGTGATGCGACCGGCGAAGCACCGGGCCCGGCAGCTCGCGGCCCTGCTCGCCGGACTGCTCGACGCCGACGATGCTGTCACGGCCTTTTTCCAGGCTGGCGCGGCCGGGCCGATCGCGGAGGAACTGCGCGCCTGCCTGCTCCACGAACTCCTCTTTCGTGGCGTCACCGTGACGGAGCTCGACCCCATCATCCGGTGGACCACCTCGCCGCACTGGGCAGGCCATCCGCTCCGCGTACTACCGCTGCAGCGCACAGACTTCGAACACGATCTCCCGATTCGCCACTACAGCGGAAGTGGGTCGTCGGTCGCCCTGCCGTTCGACACCGATCCGACCCCGGCGCTGAGCAGACATACCCGAATCGCCCTCCCGACAGCCCGCGAAATAACGACCCCGGAATCGACGGAACAGCTCGCGCAGGCCGTCGCCAACTGGAAAACCCACTCCAACGGCCGCATCGAAGCCCGCACCTTCGCGCTCACCAGCATCCCCGATCCCGCCACGGCCGCCGCAGTCCTCGAAACCCTCCCCCTCGCCTGCCTGCGGGCCCGCCACCCCGCCGCGACCGACCTGGTGGTCACTCCGTCCACCCCCGCGCGGGTCTGGCGAATCCTGTTCGCCGCGGCGGCCCACCGCCCCCCCCGCACCACAGCCGAGGCGGCGGGCCACGGGCCCCCCCCCCGCCCCCCCCCCAAAAAAACCCCCCCAACAACCCCCGCCTACACACCCCACGCCCCAACCCAAACACCCCCCACACCCCCCCCCCAGCGCCCCCAGAGTAACAC
>NZ_JBHXMY010000210.1:0-9309 GCF_042720195.1 Nocardia sp. NPDC058497
ATCCTGGACAGTGCGGTCACCATCTGGTCGGCCGGCTTCAGCGTTCCCGACCTGGCTTTCCGGAGCGGGCTGAGCACTGACGCGGCCGGTCGACTGCTCACCGATGAGACACTGACCAGCATCGATGACGAGCGCATCGTCGCGGCCGGCGATTCGTCGGCACCATCGGACCTGCCGTTCCGGATGAGCGCCTACAGCGCGTACAGCCTCGGCGCGCACGCCGCCGACACGCTGCTGCATCGGATCGCGGGCGAACCTGTGACGCCGATCGACATGTCGTTCCCCGCGATGTGCCTGAGCTTCGGCCGCAACGCCGGGATCTACCAGATCGGCCGCAAGAACGAGACGTCGACCCGCATGTACGCCAGCGGATCGATCGGCCGCAAGCTCAAGGAATTCGCCTGCTCAGCCGGGATCACGCACCTGCTGACCGAGGCGGCCAAGCCCGGCTCGCACCACTGGTTCAAGGACGGCAAGTACCGCCCTGCCTTGCTGGCCGAACGCGCGAACACAGCGATTCCGGTCGCCTAGGACCTGTGGTAATTCCGTGAGCATCCCATCCGAGCCTGACGGGCCGACGTGTCGGTCCGTCAGCGCTCGCGAGGCGACCGAAGCCTTCCTTGCCAACCGCAGCCTGCTGTTCACCGTCGCCTATGAGATGCTCGGATCCGCTGCCGGCGCCGAGGACGTGTTGCAGGAGACGTGGTTGCGCTGGCACACAGTCGACGTCGACCAGGTCAACGACGCGCGCGCCTATCTGGTACGGACGATCACCCGTCTCTCGCTCAACCACTTGCGGTCAAGCAAGCGCCGTAGGGAAGTCTACGTCGGCGTGTGGCTGCCCGAACCGCTGTTGACCGCACCAGACGCCGTGCACGATCTCGAGCTCGCTGAGAGCTTGTCGATGGCGCTGATGCTTGTCCTCGAGACACTCACACCGACCGAGCGTGTGGTGTATGTCTTGCGCGAAGCGTTCGACCTCGGCTACGACGAGATCGCCGACGCGGTCGGTAGGCCCGCTGCGACGGTGCGTCAGATCGCGCTCCGCGCCCGCCGCCATATCGCTGTTCGCCGCCCACATCGGACGGTCTCGGCAGCTGCAGCCCGCAAAATGACGGAATCGTTGCGGCGCGCCCTCGAAACCGGCGACCCTCAGCTGCTGCTCGATGTCCTTGCCCCCGATGTCGTCCTCGTCAGCGACGGTGGCGGGGTCAAACGGGCCGCCGTCCGGCCGATCACCGGCGCCGCGAAGGTGGTTCGCTTCATCACCGGTGGGCTCGGTAAGAACGCCGTCACGCTGACTTGCGAACCAGTGACCGTCAATGGAAACGCGGCGCTGGCTGTCCACGTCGACGGCGAGTTCGACGGCATCCTCGCCATCAGTGTCGAGGGCGACCACATCACCGGTCTCTACTTCGTCCGCAATCCAGCCAAATTGACCCACACCAAATCCGAGAACCCGCTGACCCTGCGGTGAACAATCTCCACTGAATAGGAAAACCCATGAACATCAGCATTTGGATCGCGACCGGACTGCTCGCCGTTGTCGCTCTCGGTGGGGGAATCTCCAAAACTTTCATTCCCCAGACGAAGCTTGCCGCCCAGCGCGGCGGCGAATGGGCCCGCGCTGTCAGTCCCGGCTTCATCAAAGCAATTGGAATCGCCGAACTACTCGCCGCAGCGGGACTGATCCTGCCCGCCGTGCTCGATATCGCGCCGATCATGGTTGCGGTCACCGCGACGTGCTGGGTGGCGCTCATGATCGGCGCCATGATCACCCACGGCCGCCTCGGCCAAATCGCGCTGGTCGCGGTCAACGCTGTCTACCTAGCGGTCGCTGTCTTCGTCGCTTGGGGTCGTTTCGCCCTCGAACCGTTCACCGGCTGAGCAACGGTAGATCCTCCAGTCGGCTGCGTTCGCCAGCCGCTGGGGTCGCGCCCGCAGATCAGAACGTAAGCACCGGTGGCGGCGAGGTGTCGGGCCAAGGCGAAGCCGACTCCGCTGTCGCCGCCGGTGGCAGCATGGGAAGTTACGGTCGTTGCAAGGAAGAGGAGGCCCGCCATGGCTGAGGAAGCGCAGCGCGATAAGAGCAGGGCGTTTGCTGAACTCTCGCGGACCTTGGGAATCCTTGCTGTGCTGTCGTTTTGTCTGATGGTCGCGGCTTTTGTGTTTGTCGCCTTCAGCGACGAAGAGTGGTACTTCTGGATAACCTTGATATCGGTCGCACCGGTTTCTTGCGCGGGGGTGCTGCTCGGGTTCTTCGCCGTGACCCTCGGCATCGGCGCGCAGGTCAAAGTGCGGAGGGGGACCGGAACTGGAAAACGAGTGGCGTCCTTAGGCATTACCTTGGGCGCCATTGCGCTTACGTTAGAAGTCGGCTCAATGCTCCTGGTCTGGTTCGGCTGATAATATTCTTTGCTGATATCCCGATTGCGAGCAAAATGATCGCGACATGCAGTGGCCGACGGCATTTCACCGACTCCGCCGCATCCGGTGGCAGCGGGACAGTCCCGGTTGAATCAGGCGCAGGCGGGTGAGCTTGGTGGCCTAGTTTCCTGCGCCGGAAATGCGGCGACAGTATCGAGCCAGGGACTCCAGGATCTCCTCGGCGGTCTTGGTCCAGAGAAACGGGCGGAGGTGCGCGTTCCACTCCGCGATCCAGGAAGGGATGTCCTTCTCTAGCGACTGCACACTGGCGTGAGCACCACGGCGGATCTTCTAGTCGGTCAGGAAGCCGAACCACCGCTCGACCTGGTTGATCCAGGATGATCCGGTCGGGGTGAAGTGCATGTGGAACCGGGGATGACCGACATCGGGCACAGCGACGCGCACCTGCTGCGCACTGACCGCGCGGCCGATCATTCGCCCGAACAATGGGCCAGGGCGATCATCGAGGATGTGCCCGCCGAGATGCGGATGAGGCTCGAACAGGCGTGGAGCTCTATCGATTTGCGCTTGGCTCCGGGCGGCACTGAGCGCACCGTCGCGGGGTGGGCAATCGTGCGCACCGGCCCCGATCACGCCCTGCTGCAAGCGGAGTCCGCGCTCGGTTTCGAAGGACAGCTGCTATTCCGATGCGATGAAAAGGGTGTCCTTCTGGCAACTTTCGTCCAGTTTCACGACCCGGCCGCATCGGCCGTGTGGGATCGAGCGTTGCCGTCACACCTGATGTTCGTGCGTTCACTGATGGAGGCACGTGCAGACACCAACGAGTGAACCGCGTCGCTCGTTGTCACGCAGGCTCGTCACGCGGTGTCTTATGCCCGAACTTCGCAGTAAAAGGAGAAACACCATGACCGCAAGCACCGAAGTGGTCGTCATCGGTGGCGGATACGCAGGCGTGATGGCCGCCAACCGCATGAGTCAGCGCGAAAACGTCACTATGACGCTGATCAACCTGATCTACGCGATCACCGGCGCGCAATGGCCCCACCATCACCGTCGCCCATCGACAACAGCGTTCGGATAGCGGATCCGGAAGGGCATCCGCCGCCCGCACGACCAGATTCCCGCACCACGGCGCGGAAAACCCCATCGTGATGGCCTGTTCGGCGCAACTGCCATGGCCCGCCGCGATGACGCCGGCCGCGATCTGGCCATAGGCGGGAACCGGCCGCAGTCTACGGTCAGGCGGGCCAGGTGAATTCGGGGTCGGTGATGTAGTCCCGGCGGCGGGCGTCGAGGGCCATGGCGACCATCTGATGCGCGCCGGGTCCGATGACTCTGCGCAGCGGCGGGTTCGGGTCGTCGACGAGGGCCAGCAGGCCGGCGGCGGCGACTTCCGGTGCGGGTTCGGCCCATTCGTTGTCGGCCGCCGGTTCGGACGCGGTGTCCTCGGCGGCGGGGGCCGACATGTCCGGGTAGTCCGGCGTGCCGAGAATGGATTCGCGGACCGCGGAATACGCCGGGATACCGTCGGCGAACTTCATGCTCGACTTGGCCCAGTCGGTGTCGAAGCCGCCCATCTGGGCGAGGGTGACCTTGACGCCGAAGGGGCGCAGTTCGTCGGCGAGGGAGGCGCTGAAGCCTTCGAGCGCCCACTTGCTGGCGTTGTACATGCTGAACAGCGGCAGGGAGCCGACCGCGCCGACCGTCGAGATCTGCACGATGTGGCCGGACGCCTGCGCGCGCAGATACGGGAGCGCGGCCTGTGAAACCCACAGGGCACCATAGAAGTTGGTGTCCATCTGGTCGCGGATCTGGGTTTCGCTCAGTTCCTCGAGCGCGCCGACGAGTCCGTAGCCGGCATTGTTGACGAGGACGTCGATGCGGCCGGTGACGTCGAATGCCTTGGCCACGGTGGCGAATACCTGATCGCGGTCACGCACGTCGAGGGGCAGCACCGTGAGTCGCGCGTCGGTGAGGTCGGACATGGTGTGCGGGTCGCGGGCGGTCGCGACGACGGTGTCGCCGGCGGCCAGGGCCGCGACGGTGAACGCGCGGCCGAGACCGCGATTGGCGCCGGTGATGAACCAGGTTCTGGGCAACGGAAATTCCTTTCGTGTGGATGAGCAACTCTTCAGCATCGGTCAGCAGATCCCAACTCGGTGAACTGAACGGTGCTGTAGCGGTAGTCGTGGCCGTCAGCGCTCTGCGGATCGCGGTGCTCGAGCGACCGTTTCGCGGACGGCCTCGGCGACCGCACGGAAGTCCTTGCGGAGGATCTTGGAGTGGTTGCTCGGGACCTTCGCGCTCACCGTGATGTTCGGATTGCGGGCGAGCACCGGGTCGAGCGAGGCGCGCACCGCCTCCATCTCCTCTTGGCCGCCACCGAGATTCGCGCCCGTGGCGAGCACGTACCGCACCGGGTCGGCGACCCGGTCGAGCACCGGTGCGATGGCGGCGACCAGCTCGTTGATCTCGATATTGACCTCGGCGTGCTCGTCGGCGCTCATCCGCGCGGCCATGCCGAACGGGCGGGTCAGCGGGAGAACGAATCGCATGCGGCGGAACAGCTTCCGGATTCGTTCGCGGCCTTCCTCGCCGGTCAGGCCGTAGGGCATCGCACCGTCCACGCACACCACACCGACGGTGCGGCCGGGGTTTCGCTCGGCCCAGTGCACCGCGGTCGTCGCACCGTAGGACCAGCCCACCAGGATCGGCCGGTCGGTCACCCCGCGGGCGGCCAGGACGGCGTCGACATCACGCACGCACGCCTCGAAGGAGTAGTCGGCCGAGGTCTTCGACTTGCCCCTGGCCCGTTCGTCGAAGGTGATGTGGCGGAAGCCGGTTCCGAGTTCGTCGATCACCGGCCGCCAATGCGACTGGTCGGCGTAGGCGCCGTTGAGGTAGACGACGGTCCGGCCGGTGCCTCCGGTGTCGGTCACCGCGAGCGCGGTGTCGTCGACGGTGACCATTCCGGTCCAGGCGGAAGTGGTCGAGGTGGTGACGGTGTTCATCAGAGTGCTCCGTGTGGGTGCGGCGTGGGTGGACTTCGAGGCCGGGCCGACGTTGCCGGTGTGTGCGCGGGTCATGAGCACTCCTCCACTTCTGGAACGAGACGTTGCGTCTCGTTGATGAAGAGAACTCTGCACCATGCCCGCCCGGCTTGTCAAGACGAGACGTGTCGTCTTGTCAAAGTTCGTGCTATGACCCCTCGAACGCCCCGACCTGACCAAGGACTTGGAGGCCATACTCCGCGCCACCGTTAGTCTGCGGACATGGATGCTGCCCCGGGGGTACATCAGATCTGCGATCGGTTCGTCGACGAGTACGCGGCGGCCGATCCGGTGATGGCGACTCTGTTCGGTCTCGCCGGGCATGAGGATCGGCTGACCGACTATTCGGCTGCGGGACATGGGGTTCGGGTGGGAATCGCCCGGAAGGCGTTGCGCGCCATGCTGGCGACCGAGCCGATGACAGACAGCGAGCGGGTCGCGAAAGCGGTGTTCTGTGAGCGCATCGGGGTCGAGATCGAGACGCAGGAGGCCGGTCTCCGGCTCGCCTCGCTCAATGTGATCGCCAGCCCGGTCCAGGACATCCGGATGGTGTTCGATCTGATGGCCACCGGCACGGGCGCGGAGTGGGCGGTGATCGCCGCGCGGCTCGGACAGGTGCCCGAAGCCCTTCTCGGCGTGCGGGCTTCGCTGCTGGTGGCGGCTGACAGCGGCCGGATATCCGCGCGGCGGCAGATCGACAAGACCGCCGAGCAGGCCGAGACGTGGGCGGGATGCCGCGGTGACGTGGGTTTCTTCACCGCCTTGATCGCCGGTGCTCGCGGCGTGGCGGATGCTCCGCTGGATGAGCTGGAACGGGCCGCGCACGCGGCCGAGTCGGCCTATGCCGAGTTCGCCGGATTCTTGCGCGCCGAGCTCGCGCCGCGGGCTCCCGTCCTGGATGCGGTGGGCGAGAATACCTATCGGCTCTGGTCGCGCTATTTCACCGGGGCCGACGTCGATCTGCGGGAAGCCTATGCCTGGGGGTGGCGCGAGTTCTCCGGGATCGAAGCCGAAATGCGCGCTGTCGCCGCGCGTATCGCTCCGGGCGCGACACTGGTCGAGACAGCGGCGGTGCTCGACGCCGATCCGAAGTATCGGCTGCACGGGGTGGCGGTGTTCGAAGCATGGTTGCAGCGCACCTCGGATGCGGCGCTGAAGGCTTTGCGCGGCACTCACTTCGACATTCCCGATGAGATCGCCCGGCTGGAGTGCAAGATCGCGCCGCCGGGCGGTGGTGTCGGCGCGTACTACCTCGGGCCGAGTGAGGACTTCCGGCGGCCGGGGCGCATGTGGTGGTCGCTGGAGCCGGGCAAGGAGCAGTTCACCACCTGGCGTGAGGTCAGCGTCGTCTATCACGAAGGTGTGCCGGGCCATCACCTGCAGGTCGCGACCGCGGTTCTCGCGGCGGACACGCTGAACAGGTACCAGCGGATGCTGTCGTTCGTCGACGGGCACGGTGAGGGCTGGGCGCTCTACGCCGAGCGGCTCATGCACGAACTCGGCTACCTGAGCGATGACGGAAATCTGTTCGGCATGCTCTGCGAGCAGCTGCTCCGCGCCGCGCGGGTGATCGTGGATATCGGCATGCACCTGGAGTTGGAGATTCCGGCGGGTACCGGATTCCACGAGGGGGAACGCTGGACACCGGACCTCGGGCTGGAATTCCTGCTGACCCGCACGCTGACCGAGCCGGCCAGGGCGCGGTTCGAGATCGACCGCTACCTGGGCTGGCCTGGTCAGGCGCCCGCGTACAAATTGGGTGAGCGCGGATGGCTCGCCGCGCGTGACGAGGCGCGGGCCCGCGCGGGAGAATCCTTCTCGCTGAAGGCATTCCACACCCGCGCGTTGCGAATGGGTGGAATGGGCCTGGATACGCTGCGCGCGCAGCTCGCCGACAGGGAAGGCTGACGGTCACCCGGACAGTCCGATCACTGCCATCCAGCTGGGATATCGGCTGAATTCGACGCGGTCGGAATTATCGCGGTGACGAAGATCGGAGGGCGGTCCGTCGCAGCTCGGCCCGCAACTGCAGGAAGCGGAACAGTCCTGGCCGGCCGACGACGGCTTCGTAGCGGTCGACGACCTCATCCACGAAGACGGGGACGTCAACGGCGGGTAGACGGGCGGTCCAGTCCGCGAATCCGACCGTGCACCAGCGGGCGAAGGCTTCGCGTGAGCCGAAGTCCCATTCTCGGTCGGTCACGGATTGCGCGGTGACCTCGAGGTCCGCACGCGCCGCGATCGAGGTCAGCGCGTCGGGTTCGATATGCACGTAGGGGCGCGCGAATTCGGCGAACGCTGCCGACCAACGACCATCTCTGGTGACCGCCATCGCGATGTCCTCGACGCTCGGGCGAGGTCCGCCGCAGACATACTGCACGAGCACCCGTCCGCCGGGAGCGAGTGCCGCGGCGATGTGCCGGTAGGCGATCTCCTGGTCGGCAACCCAGTGCAGCGCGTTGAACGAGACGACGAGGCCGAAGTCGCGGGTGAAGGTCATCGTCGTGACATCGCCGACCTGGAAGTCGACGTTGGTGAGCTGGTCGTCGGCCGTCCGGGCCGCCTCGATCATCCGCGGCGACGGGTCGATGCCGAGCACGGAACCCCCGGGCACCCGCGCCGCGATCAGGCGCGTCACAAAGCCGTCGCCACAACCCACGTCGAGCACGTTCTCGGCACCCGCCACCGCGACGGATTCCACCGCGTCCGTCGCCATCGCACGCTGGAGTCCACTGATGTTGGCGTAGCCCGCGCCGTCCCAGTCGGCCATCGGCTACGACCCGCCCTGCGGCGGAATATCCCGCTTGACCGGCGGGGCGTCGTCCGGGGCGAGGTACGCACCGATCTTGCGGAACAGCGCGTCACCCCCGTTCGAGTAGCCGCCCGAGGAGCTGAACGCTTCGGGCAGGAAGGTGACGGCGACCGCGATCGCGATCTTCCGCGACGGCAGGTAGGCGTTGACCGCGGCGCCGCCGTAGAACAGTGGGTTCTGGTAGGACCAGTCGCCGGTGAGCCACAGGCCGAGACCGTAGGTCTGGAAATCGTCGAGCGGGCGGCAGTTGACGCAACCGGGCACCGCTGTCGTCTTGCCGCGCAGGTCCGTGGTCGTCATCACCCGGTACGACTGCTCGGACAGCAGTTCGCCGCTGCCGATGGCGACGGCACTTCGCGCCAGGTCGTAGATGTTGCTCGTCTGGATAGCGCCGTGGCTGATCGTCCACGACGGATTCCAGTAGGTCGATTCCTCGTAGAACGGGACGTCGGGCGCCAGTTCGAAGTACTCGCGTCGTTCCGAGGTGAACGAGTGCAGGACCGGCTCGGGGATATAGGGCGTGAGGTTCGGCACCGTGTTCTTCAGGCCGAGCGGGCCGAGGACCTTCTCCTGCAAGGCATCCGCGAGCGATTTACCGGTGACCTTCTCCAGCGCCAAGCCGAGGAGGACGTAGTTGGTGTGGGCGTAGGCCCAGTTGGTTCCGGGCTCGAACCACAGTGGGTCGTCGATCGCGAGCGCGAGTTGTTCCTGGGTGGTCCACGCCTTGTACGGATCCGCGTAGGCGATCTCCGCGAATTTCTCGTTCCCGAGCACGAAATCGTGATAGCCCGAAGTCATCTGGGCCAGCTGACGCAGATTCACGCGGTCGGCCTCGGGAATGTCGGGCAGGTATTTCGAGAGCTTGTCGTCGAGGCTCAGTTTCCGCTCGTCGGCCAGGATCAGCAGCAGGGTCGACACGTAGGAGATCGCGACGGCGCCGTTGCGGAAGTGCATATCGGTGGTGGCGGGCACGCCCGTCATGGACTCGCCTCGGGCCTCGGTGACGATCTCTTCGCCGTCGACCGTCACGCGCACGATCACCGACTTCAGGTGCGCTTC
>NZ_JBHXMY010000211.1:0-9273 GCF_042720195.1 Nocardia sp. NPDC058497
GAACATGTCCTCCAGCTCGGAGCGGTAGTAGAAGTTCTGGGCGGCGTGCTGGTCGCCGAAGAACAGCCAGTTGCGTCCGGTCGCGCCCATGGCCCGGCGCTCGTGCAGGAAACCACGGAAAGGAGCGATACCCGTGCCCGGACCCACCATGATCATCGGGGCGTTCGGGTCGAGCGGCGGGCGGAAATGCGGTGCCCGCTGCAGGAAGATCGGGACCTCGGCGCCCGCCCGGTCGGCGAGGAAGGTCGAGCACACGCCGCCGCGCCGGGCGGAGTTGCCCACCGGATCGCCGTAGCGGACGACGCCCACGGTCAGCTGCACCTCGTCGGGGGTGGTCAGCGGGCTCGACGAGATCGAATACTGGCGTGGTTGCAGCTTTTTCAGTGCGCCGAGCCAGTCGACCAGGTCGGTGCGGACCGGGAAGTCGTGCAGCACATCCACGGCCTGGCGGTCCCACAGGTAGCTGGCGAGCTCGTTGCGGTTGTCGCGGCGCAGCAGCTTGGCCAGCTGCGGGTGCGGGTTGCGTTCGGCGATGAAGCCGAGCAGATCCTGGCTCACCTTGGTGATGTCGTAGTGCGTGCGCAGTGCCTCGGTGAGGGTCAGCTCGCGGTCGTCCAGCTCGATCACCCGGCGGCCGTCCAGGCCGGTGGCGGTGAGCCACTCCTCGACCAGCTCGGTGCCGTTGGCGGGTAGC
Source organism: Nocardia sp. NPDC058497 (assembly GCF_042720195.1). Classification (NCBI taxonomy): domain Bacteria; kingdom Bacillati; phylum Actinomycetota; class Actinomycetes; order Mycobacteriales; family Nocardiaceae; genus Nocardia; species Nocardia sp. NPDC058497. The sequence goes on from NZ_JBHXMY010000211.1 coordinate 695, forward strand.
ACACCCAGCGAATCGCCGACCTCGTAGCTGGCGTCCAGGTCGTGCAGGTCGAAGCCGAAGCGCCGCACCTCTTTCGGCGAGCCGGGCGTGCTCAGCGTTTCATTGCGCATCAGGGTCGCCCGGACCGGCGACTGGCGGGTGAAAGGTGCCGGGGCGGTGCGCTGGACGCGGCTCGGCGCGGCGGTGAGCGGACGGTCGAGCACGATCGCTCCACCGCGACCCGAGGGCATGCCCAGCGCGGGGCCGGAACTCTGGTGCGGCGCGGCAGAGTTCGGGATCAGGGGCGCGCCGCCGCCGGTCGGGTCCGACGGTCCGGCATCGCCTGCGGTCGGGCGGCCCAGTGCGGCGAGCACGTCGTCGAGCCACTGCTCGGCGGCATCGGTGAAGTCGGGTTCGCTGTCGACCCGCGCCACCAGCGGCTTGGCGCCGCGCTCGGCGAACAGCCGGTCGAGTTTGCGGCCGTGCCCGCAGAAGTCGTCGTAGGAGGAGTCGCCGAGGGCGAAGACCGCGTAGCGGACGCCGTTGAGGCGCACGATGCTGTCTTCGAGCCTGGTCCAGAAGTCGGCGCCGTTGTCGGGCGGGCCGCCGTCGCCGAAGGTGCTGGTGACGATGAGGATGTCGCCGGTGAGCGCCGACAGCTCACAGGAGTCCATGTCGAGCAGCGACGGCAGGAAGCCTGCCGCGGACAGCCGCGCGGCGACGGTGGCCGCGAGTTCCTCGGCATTGCCGGTCTGGGAGGCCCACAGCACCGTCACCGGGGCGGCGGCCGGGGCGTCGGCGCCCGCGACCTCGGTCGCGGCACCGGCGGTGCGCGAGTACATGCCCGCCAGCAGGCCGTCGACCCACAGTCGTGACTGCGCCGACACCGGTGCGCTCGCGGGCAGCACCGGCTGTCCGGTCACCGGCAGCGATTGCAGTGCGGCGAGGTACCCGCCGAGGTAGATGCGCTCGGTCTCGCTGAGTGTCGGCGAGGTGCCCGCGTCGAGGCCGAGAATCCCGGCCAGCGGATGGGTGGCGGGCTGCGCCGGCTGCTGGATCGGTGGGGCAGGCGCCTGCTCGGGTGCGGCGGCGGGGCCGACCCGGCGCAGCGCCACCGCGCACGCCTTGAACTCCGGCTGCAGCGAGGCGGGATCCACCGCGTCGTTGGTGACCGCGTTGATCGTCAGATATTCGCCCTGTTCGTCGTTCCAGTGGAAAGGAGCAAAGCAATCACCGGGCCGCACCCGATCGCTGATCTGCACCGGCAGCACGGCACGGCCACGGCGCGAGGCGATTTCGAGCTGGTCGCCGGGCTTCAGGTCGAGACGCCGCGCGTCCTCGGGGTGCACCTCGACGAACGGCGCGCCGTTGAGCTTGGTCAGCTTGGCGACCTTGCCGGTCTTGGTCATCGTGTGCCACTGATGCTGCAGGCGGCCGGTGTTGAGCAGGAACGGGTAGTCGTCGTCGGGCAGTTCGGCGGCGGGCAGATGCGGGCGGGCGAAGAACACCGCGCGCCTGCTCGGGGTGGCGAACGCGAGGCGCGGGGTGGTGCCGTCGGCCTCGACGTGCACCGGCTGATGGGTGCCGTCGTTGACGTAGCGGATCGGGTTGCGCGGGGAATCGCTGTCGCGGCACGGCCACTGCATCGGGCCCTCGCGCAGCCGCTCGTAGCTCATGCCGCTCAGGTCGTAGCCGGTCGCCGGGTTGGTGAACTGTTGCAGTTCGGCGAATACCTCGGCGCTCGAGGCGAAGTCGAAACCGGGGAAGCCCATGGCCGTAGCGACCTGGGCGATCAGCAACCAGTCCGGTCGCGCGTCACCGATGGGGTCGACCGACTGCTGCAGCAGGGTGACGTTGCGTTCCGAATTCACCATCACCGCATCGGCTTCGGCCCACAGCGTGGCGGGCAGCAGCAGATCGGCGTAGGCGTTGGTGGCGGTCTCGGTGTAGGCGTCCTGCACCACGACCAGCTCGGCCGCCTCCAGCCCCGCGATCACCGTCTTGCGATTGGCCACGGTGGCAACGGGGTTGGTGCAGATGATCCAGGCGGCCTTGATCTCGCCGTCGGCCAGGCCGCGGAACATGTCGATGGTGCCGGGCCCCGCCTCGGTCCGCAGGGTGCCCGCGGGCAGGTCCCACGCGGTTTCGACGAAGGTCCGGTCGGCGGGGGAGAGGAGGCTGCGCTGACCGGGCAGGCCAGGTCCCATGTAGCCCATCTCGCGGCCGCCCATGGCGTTGGGCTGGCCGGTCAGCGAGAACGGGCCGCTGCCGGGGCGGCAGATCGCGCCGGTCGCCAGGTGCAGGTTGATCAGCGCGTTGGTGTTCCAGGTGCCGTGGGTGGACTGGTTGAGTCCCATCGTCCACAGCGACATCCATTCGCCCGCCTCGGCGATCATCATCGCCGCGGTCCGGATGTCGGCCTCGGCCAGGCCGGTGAGCTCGGCGACCCTGGCGGGCGGGTAGTCGGCGAGGAACTCGGGCATCGCCTCCCAGCCCTCGGTGTGCTGGGCGATGAAGGCGGTGTCGATCGAGCCGTCGGCGACCAGCAGGTGCAGCAGGCCGTTGAGCAGCGCGAGGTCGGTGCCGGGCGCGATCTGCAGGAACAGGTCGGCGCGGGCCGCGGTCTCGGTGCGGCGCGGGTCGACGACGATCAGCTTGGCGCCCGCCTTGAGCCGGTCGGCCATCCGCAGGTAGAGGATCGGGTGGCAGTCGGCCATGTTCGCGCCGGAGACGAAGAACAGGTCGGCGTGCTCGAAGTCGTCGTAGGAGCCGGGCGGGCCGTCGGCGCCGAGCGACTGCTTGTAGCCGGTGCCCGCGCTGGCCATGCACAGCCGCGAGTTGGCTTCGATGTGCTTGGTCCGCAGGTAGCCCTTGGCCAGCTTGGTCGCCAGGTACTGGGCTTCGAGGGACATCTGCCCGGAGACGTAGAGGGCGATCGCGTCGGGCCCGTGCTCGTCGAGGATCGCGCGCAGCCGGGTCGCGGTCTCGTGGACGGCCTCGTCGACGGGCAGCGGGACGGGGACCTGACCGCGCTCGGGGCGGTGGTAGCCGGACTCCATCCGGCCGGGGGCGGCCATCATCTCGGCATGCGTCGCGCCCTTGGTGCACAGCCTGCCCGCGTTCGCCGGATGCAGCTTGTCGCCGCTGACCTTCGCGATCAACCGCGCGCCCGACTGATCAGTCTTGGTCTGGACGCTGATGCCGCAGCCGACGCCGCAGTACGAGCACTGTGTACGCACAGCGCCCGTCTCGCGGATGTCAGCTTCCCCTGTCATGCCTCCGATCATCCGCACCTGTCGTTGCGCTCGATTTACCGAACGTTATGTCCAGGTGACAATTGACCTCACAAGTCAAAATTTTCACTGTGAGGTCGAGCCCGGAATATCGTCCCTGATCAGGGCATGTTCCGTCGGGGGAGTGCCCGCTGCGCGTTGTCCCGGAGTGACCGGATTCACCTCGGGATCGGACGTGGTTTCAGCTCAGTTTGTAGCCGCGATGCAGCGCCACCACACCACCGGTGAGATCACGCCACTGCACCGAGTCCCAGCCTGCGTCCGCGATGCGCCGGGCGAGCCTGCGCTGGTTCGGCCACGCGCGGATCGACTCGGCGAGGTACACGTACGCGTCGGGGTTGGAGCTGACCGCCCGCGCCACCCGCGGCAGCGCCTTCATCAGGTACTCCATGTAGACGGTGCGGAACGGCCCGAACACCGGGGTGGAGAACTCGCAGACCACGACCCGGCCGCCCGGCTTGGTCACCCGCAGCATCTCGCGCAGCGCCAGATCGATGTCGGCGACATTGCGCAGGCCGAAGGAGATGGTCACCGCGTCGAAGGAATTGTCGGCGAACGGCAGGGCCATGGCATCACCGGAGACCATCGGCACCTGGCGGAACCGGCCCGCGGCGAGCATGCCCTGGGAGAAGTCGGTGGCCACGCACCAGGCGCCGGACTTGCCGAGCTCCACGGTCGAGACCCCGGTGCCCGCCGCCAGGTCGAGCACCCGCTCACCCGGTCGCAGCCCGAGCGCGCGCCGCGTCGCCCACCGCCAGTACCGATCCTGGCCACCGGAGATGACCGTATTGGTGAGGTCGTAGCGCTTCGCCACACCGTCGAACATCGACGCGACCTCGTGGGGTTGCTTGTCCAGCGAAGCCCGAATCGGTTCCCGCTGCTCTGTTGTCGCCACGAATCGAGCTTATCCGCCCCCGCCCGCGGCCAGCTATGCCGAGCGCGGCAATCGGTCGCGCGTGCCGGTGACATCGGCGTAGTGCGTCATCAGCTCGGTGCAGATGGCGGGCCAGGTGCGGTGCAGCACCGACTTGCGGGCCGCTGTCGCGAACCGGGCGCGCTGGCTCGGATCCCGCAGCGCCGACACCGCGCTGGGCAGCAGTTCGGCGAACCGGTCGACCGGCAGCAGATACCCGTTGCGGCAGTGCGCGATCAGATCGCGCGGCCCGCCCGCGTCGGGGCCGATCACCGGCACCCCGGAGGACAGCGCCTCCTGCACGCCCTGGCAGAACGTCTCGTGCTCGCCCGGATGCACCATCACGTCCAGGCTCGCGTAATGCGTAGCCAGCTCGCTGCCGCCGAGTTCACCGGTGAACACCGCGTCCGGCATCAGCCTGCTCAGCCTGGCCCTCTCCGGCCCGTCGCCCACCACGACCAGCTGGATCGATGGGTCACCGACCAGCGCGGCGAGTCGTTCGACGTGCTTCTCCGGCGCGAGCCTGCCGACGAAACCGACAACCAGCCGGTCCTGCGAGCCCAGCCAGCTCGCCCGCAGTTCGGCGCTGCGCGCGGCCGGGTTGAACCGGTCGATGTCGACGCCGCGGCCCCAGCGGTGCACCCGCGGAATGCCGTGGTCGGCCAGGTCCTGCGCGGCTGCCGAGGACGGCGCCAGCGTGCGCGTCGCGCCCTCGTGTATCCGGCGCGTCCACGCCCAGGCCGCCCGCGCCGCCAGCCCGAGACCGTAGCTCTTGGCGAAGCCGGCCACATCGGTCTGATACACCGCGATCGAGGGCAGATCGAGCCGGGTCGCCGCCGCCAGCCCACCGGCGCCGAGCAGGAACGGCGAGGCCAGATGCACCACGTCCGGATCGAAGGCGGCGATCGCGGCGGTGATCCCCGGCTGCGGCAGGCCGACCGGCAGCGAACTGACCTTCGGCACCATCATCGCGGGCACCCGATGCACCGGGAAACGGCCGTGGAAGCGCGGTGCGGGCGGCGCACCGCGCAGGGTGTCGGGCGCCACGATCATCGCGTCGTGCCCGTGCTGGTCCAGGTGGTCCAGTACCCGCAACACGGAGTTGACGACGCCGTTCATGTTCGGCAGGAAAGACTCCGAGACGATGGCTACGCGCACCCTCTCAGGGTGACCGCCACACCGCGCGACACCCCCACGCCGACGTGAAGCCGGGACGAACAGCAGACGAAGTTACGCCTCGCGCTGCTTGCGTCGCACCAGCCACAGCGCGGGCAACGCCAGCGCCCAGACCACCACGATCACCGACGCCGCAGGAATGATGGCCACCCGCGCATCGCGCCCGGCGACCCGGACCAGATCGGGGTCGCGCGTGCTGTACTCCACATCGATCCGCTGACCAGCGGTCAGATTGGTCGGATACAGAATGCCGACCTTCGGATTGTGGGTCACGCTGTCGGGCGTCACGTACATCACCGCCGAACGCAACCGGCCCGCCGAAAGCACCTCGCCCGAGGTGACGCCACGATGATTCTCGATCTCGTAATCGTTGCGCCAAGCCGCGAGAACCAGCAGCACCATCAGCACGCTGATCACCGTCGCGGTACCGAGCACCCCGGTTCGCACCCGTCGCAGGCGCTTCGTCCGCCTCTCCGACTGGCTGGTTTCCGACACGCCGCCACCCTATAGGGCGCAGCGCGCGTAGCGCTCCGTAGCCTGCGCATGGCCGCAGCGAATGCGGAGGTTACGCCTATCGGGCGCAGGCGCGTAGCGCTCCATAGCCTGCGCATGGCCGGAGCGAATGCGGAGGTTACGCCTAGTCGGAGCCTGCGCTAGCGTGTGCGCCCATGTCCCGAAAATTCAGCTTCACCGTGCCCTACACCGTCCCGGTCGAAGAGCTTCACCGGGCACTCGTCGACGATGCGGTCTGGCAGGAGCGCTTCGCCGCCGCCGACACCGCGACCGTCGAACTGTCCCATCCCGACGGGCCCGGGTCGATTCTCCTGCATATGACCGAAACCCCCGGTCGGGACAAGGTCCCCGGCCTGGTGCGCAAGGTGCTCAAGAGCGATCTGGTGCTCTCGCGCACCGACAACTGGCAGCCGCTGCAGGGTGAGGTCGCCAAGGGCAGCTTCACCGGCCGCACCGGCGGCATCACCACCGAGATGTCGGGCACCTACGAACTGCGCCCCACCGCCGAGGGCAGCGAGATCGAGGTCGTCGGCACCGTCACCGTGAAGGTGCCGCTGGTCGGCGGTGCCATCGAGCCGCTGGCCGAGCAACTGCACCAGCGCGTCCTCAACAGCGAACGCAAGTTCCTCGAGGGCTGGTTCGCCAAGAACTGACCCCCGCCGGCGGTGCCGTCGAACCGGGCGGCACCGCACCTGGGTCTGGTTCGAAATCGACGAGCCGAGTTCGCTGCAGGGAAGGAATTCAGGGCTCGATTTCGTGACCCCTGGTCACGCAAGTACATGGGTAACTCCCCATCCACAGCCAACCCAGCTCCGGCGAACACAGACAGCCGCCGACGCGAACCAACCCCGCACCTGAGTCAGGCCAAAATTCGCGGGGAGGCGGGGGAGGAGGCGGGGGAGAACGGGGGTAGGTCGTCTGCCCGCAGTGAAGCGCGTCCCGCTGCCCGCCAGGCGCGGGCGGTGATGTCGAGGTCCTCGTCGGTCACCAGATTGCCCATCACCCGAACGGCCGTGCGCTGCAAGTACTTCGAGCGCATCACCGGCGGCCCGCCGAGCGGGACCATCTTCGGGTGGGTGGCCAGGCCCGCGAGCCTGCGCGCCACCGAGAACGTGCGGCCGTACCGGTCACGCAGCAGCTGCGGCCACACCCGGCTCAGATCGGGCTCGTCCAGCAGCCCGGCGAGCATGTGCCCGCCCTCCAGGCCGTAGTCGATGCCCTCGCCGTTGAGCGGGTTCACACAGCCCGCCGCGTCGCCGACGAGCACCCAGTTCGGCCCGGCCACCCCCGACACCGCACCGCCCATCGGCAGCAGCGCCGACGCGACGGCACGCAGCTCGCCCTCGAGTTCCCATTCCTCGCGGCGCAGCCGGGTGTAGTGCTCGATCAGCGGCTTGAGCGCGATGTGCGACGGCCGCTGTTCGGTCGCCAGCGAACCGACGCCGATGTTCACCTCGCCGTTGCCGAGCGGGAAGATCCAGCCGTAGCCGGGCACCAGCTCGTCGGCCGCGTTGCGCAGCTCCAGGTGTGAGGAGATCCACTGGTCGTCGCTGCGTCCCGACTTGATGTAGGCGCGCGCCGCGGTCCCGTAGGCGAAGCGCCGATGCCAGGTGCGGCCCAACTGTTTTCCGATGGGGGAGCGCACGCCGTCGGCCACCACGAGCACCCGGCAGCGCACCGAGTGGGTGGCATCGCCGATCCGGACCGTCACGCCGGTGACCCGCTCGCCCTCGCGCAGCACCTCGGTGACCTTCGCGCCGTCGACCATCGCGGCACCGGACTTGATCGCGGTCTCGCGCAGCTTGTCGTCGAGTTCGGTTCGGGGAACAGCGCTTCCGTAGGTCGGGAACGATCCGCCCGGCCACGGCAGCAACGCCTCCCGGCCGAAACCGGCCATCCGCAGACCGTGGTTCACCGTGTGCGCGCGCAGCCACTCACCGAGGCCGAGGTGCTCGAGCTCGGCGGTCGCGCGCGGCGTCAGCCCGTCACCACAGGTCTTGTCCCGCGGGAACACAGCGGAATCGAGCAGCAGCACATCGCGTCCGGCGCGCGCGGCCCAGGCGGCCGACGCCGAACCGGCGGGCCCGGCACCGACGACCAGCACCTCCACGGCGGCAGGCAGGACCGCGCCAGCCTCCGGCGGGCCGGAGGCGGTAGCGAAGTGTGACCACGCAGGCCCTCGGGGGCTGGCGCCATCCACACCGCGGTCGGCGGGGGTGAGATCCGGTGAACCCATGGCTCAATACTGGCACCCCAGGGCGCTGTGCGAGAGTGTCGGGTACACCGGGAATAGTCACTGTGTGACGGTGTTCATCGGCGTGGGCGCCGGAACACGCTAGGTTGCTACCCGTCGGGGTCCGGACGCATCGCTGGGAGAAGATAATGAGCACATCGGCTGTGAGCGACGAGAGCACCGTGGTTGCCGGGGTCGATCTCGTCGATCCCGAACTCGCCGCCACCGTGCGCGACGGCCTGGCCGCGGTCGAGAAACTGCTCGTCGACGAACTCTCCGACGGTGAGGAATTCCTCCAGGAAGCCGCACTGCACCTGGCCCGCGCCGGCGGCAAGCGGTTCCGTCCGCTGTTCACCGTGCGGTCCGGTCAGCTCGGCCCCAATCCCACCGACCCGGCGCTGGTCACCGCGGGCACCGACGTGGAGCGGGTGCCCCTGGCGCCGCGGGAACACCACGACCGGTTGGCTGTCTC
>NZ_JBHXMY010000212.1:0-9193 GCF_042720195.1 Nocardia sp. NPDC058497
GTGTTGTGTGTTGTGTGTGTGTTTTTCTAGTTGTTTGGGGGGGGTTCGGCGAGGCGCGCCGAGCTCTTGCGCGTGCTGTGAGCGCCCACCTCTCCCCTAGTTGGCGTTGCGGACCTGGGTTCGGCAGGAGACCGGTGCGCAGCGTCGACCGGCGAACGATTGAACGCACGCCGGTGGACTCGAGTAAGACCAGCAGGATCACGCGACTAGAGAAGGCGGTAACCAATGAAAATTCGAGACCTCCACAACGAATTCACCGCGGACCGCGCCGCCGCCGAGCGTGCCTACTATGGGAAATTCCTCACTCTCGAGGGAATCTCGATCCGAACAGGCGAAAGCCGATTTGGTACGCCGGTGATGGAGGTGTCAGATGTCCCCGACGGCCCCCACCTCGCCATCTTCGTGCTGCCGTTCGACCACCGAAAAAAGGAATCATTTCGGCTTGTGCGAAGCGTCCCCCTCGGCGTCACAGTCACCGTCAGGGGAGAATGTCGGGTCTTCAGCGAGGACGGAACAGTGCTGGTCATCAAGCAGTGCGAACTCCTCACCCCATGAGTCCCTGCGGGCCATTTCCCAGCCTGGGGCTGCCGCGCAGGAACGGACTGCAGGATTTCAGGGTCTTCTGGACAGGACTTGTCTCGAGCATGCGGATGGAGTCCAGCGCACTGAGACCATGGGCCAGGTAGTCATGCAGTTCAGTGGGCGTCCTGCACAAGACGAGGGCCACCAGGTTGGTCGGGCCGGTGGTAGAGGCCAGGAAGGCCAGTTCCCTGTGTTGGATCAGGGTTCTCGCCACCTGGTTCAGGTGCGCGGGGGCGACCGACATCCACAGCAGGGCTTGCGTTGTGATGCCGTACACCTCCGCACCGATCTCGACGTCGAAGGAGAGCATGCCGCCCGCCTGCAGAGCAGCGAGTCGGCGCGTAACGGTCGAGGATGACAGGCCGGTCTCGGCGGCGAGGTCTGTGTAGCTGATGCGGCCGTTACGCTGCAACGCGGTCAGCAGGTGCCAATCCGCCTGGGTCAGAGACGTGAGGGGCTCGTGTTCGTCAGCGCCAACTGACGAGTCGAATGCTTGGCGGAGTTGCTCCTGCTGCCCGTTGGTGAGAGCGGTCGTGTGCCCCTGCCATGCGGTGGGACCGCCTAGATAGGTATGCAGCAGGCGGTGCGCCGACACCTCGGTGATGCTGGCCGCGCGAGGGATCTCGTGGAACAGCAGCGAATGGTTCGCCGCGGAGTTCGTGACCGTGACGAAGCAGATTTCGTTTCCCCCGGACATCCGCCGTACCCATGTGGTGTCGTCACGACGAGCCAGGCTCTGCGCCACACGATCAGCGGTGTTCGGGCTGGCCGTGAGTCTCAGAATCCATTTCTCACCTGACGGTCGCCGCGGGTTCACCACCCCGACAACGCGAAGCGACATCTCGCTGCTCAGCCGCCGGTAGCGTCGGGCGACGGTTTGGGTGGAGACGTCCAGAACTTCGGCGATCCGGCTGAACGGCGCCCGACCGTCTATGCGCAGGGCGTGAATAATACGGTGGTCCAATTCATCGACCGTGGCGACCATTGCCTGCGGGCCAGGGACGCTCAGCAAGGTTTGCGACACCCGTTTTCCTCGGATAGCAAGGGATGGGAGCACCTCGACAGGCTTGGCGTTCCCGCGAACAGAGATTGTCAGCGCCTAACGGGCCGTGGCGCGTCTGGCCGATGGGCCGACGGTCCGAACAAGTTCAGGCAGCGTCTTCTCGAGACCCTTGAACCCACTGCTGGTCGCACGATAACCGTTGCACTGCACACGAACCCCCAGCCTGGACGCGAGCCGCCCCCATGCGCGGCCCAGCTGTGAAAATTAGATCACGGTCCGCAGTGGTCGGTCAAAGGTGGAGATCGCGGGCTCCCAGCAGCGCAGCGGAATCGCACCGCCGCGCTACCAGAAGCCCGCCTCATTCTTCGGCGCACGGAGACTACATCGTGGCGATGCCCTTGTTCCACATGAGGAAGTCGCCGAGGAACCCGTCGTGGGGGACCCCGGACGCCATCCAGTGGGTGTGCCGGTCGCCGAGGTAGACGTTGCGGATCGTCGGCTCGTCCACCAGTCGGCCCACCAGCTCGTCGTCGCGAGTCAGCACGGTGAGCACCAACGTGTCACGCAATGGGACGACACCGGCGGTGCGTGTCCAGGGGGCCACCCAGACGCAGGGGAACGGCAGCTCGACGCCGATCTGCGGGGCGGTGGGGTCGCCCACCTCGTACACCGCCGGACGGAGGGCTGCGCTGCCGTCGCCGAGTTCGTCGACCACACCGTCACCGCCGAGCCACGCCCGCGCGCCCGCCGCGGTTTTCAGAAGATAGCTCTCGGTCGCACGGGCGGCCGATACCTGCTGAACTGGAAGGCTCGCCTTGGAGTTCTCCGGCGGCAGGCTAGGCATCGCGGCCAGTCGTTCGGCGATGGCCTCGGCGAGTGGACCGGGGTCGCCCTCGATGAGCACGGCACTGGTGTTCACGCAGCCGGTGCCGCCGTGGTCGGCCACCGACTCGACGATGACGTCGAGGTGCCGGCGCCAGTCGGTGTCAGCGGTGATGAGGATCTTCGACCGCCCCGGTCCCTGCGGTAACACCTGGCTGCCTCGGTATTTCGCCACGACGTCGGCACCGCCATAGACCATGCCCAGGTCCGCGCCGCCCAACACCGCGTCGGCGCCGACATGGTCGGTGGGCAGCAGTACCACGTGGTCGGCCGGGAATCCGGCAGTGCGCAGTGCGGTGATCAGCCGATACGGGGTGAACGGATCCCGGCTGGACGGGCGGACCGCAACCCGGTAGCCCAACGCGAGGGCCTCCGGCCAGATGGCGTGGGTGCCCGGATGGTTTCCGGCCGCGTGGACCGCGAACACCGACCCGCGCCGGACCCAGACAGCTCGACCGGCTCGCGTGGAAGGATGCCGCCAGTCCGCCGACGCTCCCCTGGGCCGGGCGTGGTGCGCGCTGTCGAAGGCGTTCGCCACCCGCTGCGCCACTGAGCCGTTCGCCTGCCGCACCGACGAGATCGGCACCCCGCCGGCCCGGCTGACCGCATGCTGGTAGTCCGCCGGGGACAGCCCGCCAATGGTGGCATGCTCGAACAATTCAGCTGCCTCTGCCAGTAAGGCGGCCCGGTCTGCCGCCGGCAGCGTCTCGGCCCGGTGCAGCGCGGCCATCGCTCGATGGACGAACACCGGCGGGACCAGACTCACCTCGGCGAGGCCGGCACCGCTGACGTCGGTGACCGACAGCCGGTTCACCGCCCGGAACTCACCGGACGGCCCCAGCGCTGGAATGTCGATCGGGGCACTGCCGGTCATCAGTACACGCCCTCGATAACGGCCTCGTCCTCGAAGGTGGCGACCGGCGCGATGTCGGCCACCGAGTCGCCGACGGCGCCCATGACCGGCGGCATCCGGGTCGCCAGATCCCGTTCGAGGTTGTTGGGGAGAAGGAAGGACTTGCTCACATGGTTGACGACGACCTGGCCACGCTGCCCGTACGGCACGGGCTCGCCCGTCTTCGCGTCGACGACCGTGAAGGTGACGTACGGCGAGAAGGGGTCGAAGACGCACGGCGAGCCGCTGTCCAGGCCCGCGCGTTCACCCGCGACGCCGATCATCATCGTGCTGCCGTACTCGCCGCACATCACTATGTCCGGGAAGATTTCGTTCTTGAACAGGTTGCGCGAGTCCGGGTCCATCTGCGTCCCGCCCCAGCGGATCGCCTTGACCTTGGAGTTCACCAAGTCGACCAGCGCGTCGTCGCGGGCGATGCGCTCCAGCAGCGGCGGGGTGATCGTGAGGAGGCCGACATCCTGGGTGCGCAGCACGTCGACAGCCTGATCGATGACATGCCCGGCGTAGGCGTCGGCATCGGCGAACCGCTTGTCGGCGATGAGCTTCTTGACCCAGCGCGGGTCCAGGTCGATCGTGAAGCCGTGCGTGCCGTGCGTGCGGGCGTGCTGATGGAACAGCGCGGCGACAACATGCGGGCCGGTGGGGATGATCCCCAGCCAGTTCACACCGCGGGCGACACCGTGCTTGTCCAGGTGTGCGTTGCTCCACGACACCATGCGGTCCATCCAGTCACGCATCAGCACGACCCGCTTCGGGGTGCCCGTGGTGCCACCGCTTTCGTAGAACCCGATCAGGTCCGGAACCTTCCCGTAGCCCTTCGGAATCAGGTCCTCGGCCCGGGCTTCGCGCAGTTCGGGCGCGACGTTCGGGAACAGCCGCAAGTCCGAGTGGGTCCGCACGTCGGCTCGCGGGTCGAAGGCGAGCGTCTTCGCACGCTCCAGCCAGAACGCGCAGCCGGTCTCAGGGTTGAAGTGCCATTCCATCGCCGCCCGGATGAACTCATCCGGGTCGGGAGTGACATCGAAGGGGAGATCCAAGATCGTCTCGGTCGCAGTTGTCATCGGCTGTAATGCCTTTCTCTCTCAGTGTGTCGGTGAAGCCGGTTTCCGGTCGTTCTCAGGGCTGCAGCCGACTCGTCTGCCAGCCGTCTGGACCGTGGTCGTACCGCAGGCGACGGTGCAGACGGTCGGACGCCGCGCTCCAGAACTCGACCACGGTCGGCCTCAGGCAATAGCCGACGAAGGAATCCGGCCGCGGAAGCGCCCGGTTCTGCATCTCGAGCTCGAGGGCCTCGGCCCGCAGCGCCGCTACGTCTGCCAGGGGTGCGCTCTGATGACTGACGCTCGACATGGCGTGCAGCGGGATCGGCCGGGCCGACCACAACGCGTCGGACTCGCCTTCCGGCAGCGGCGCTACCGGGCCGGACAGTATGAGTTGCTGACCGGTCTCCCGCCAGTAGAGCAGCCCGGACGCCCAGCCTGTCGCGGCCATCTCACGGCCCTTCTGACTGTCGCTGTGGCTGGCGAAGACCAGTCCTTGATCGGTGATCGAGATGATCACCACGATGCGGTTGGAGGCGATGCCACCGACATCCGCGGTGGCCAGTGCCAATGCCCTCGGTTCGCGGACACCGCGCTCGACGGCGTCTTCCAGCCAGTTACGCACCAGGTCCAGCGGCTGCATCGGTGGCCGGTCGTACTCGGGGAAATCGAGATCGACGGCGCCCCCGAGTGACTCGAACCGGCTCGATGTCGAGCTCGTGCCTTCTAGCTTCATATCGTGCTGACCCGTGACCATGCAGGGCTCCTTGCTGAATTCGGGTACTACTAGATGCAGAGAGTTCCGCGAGCGACGATGACGCCGTGGCCGCTGACGTTCACGGCCGAAGCCTGCTCGCCGCCGCCCCAGGCGATGGCCCGCATCAGCGAAGGGCGTCCCAGTTCGATTCCCTGTTCGATCTCGATGTCCTGCTCCCATCCGGCCAGACCGTGTCTGGCCAGGTGGATCGCCAGCGGTCCGGCGGCGGAACCTGTCGCCGCGTCCTCGACCACCCCGTAGGCCGGCGAGAACATCCGGATTCGCCATCGCGCGCCGGCACCGGCGAAGCAGTTGACCGCCATGTCCGGAAAGCGGGCCAAGGCCCGGTGGTCCGGGAACAGCGCGGAGAGCGCGGGAATGTCCGGCAGTCCGACGAACACGTGCCGCGGCCCGTTCCGATAGGCCTCCACCGGCGCGATCGACGTCTCCACGCCGAGCGCCGCCAGCAGTTCGGGGCCGTGCTCGTACAGCTCCCATCGGGGCAGCGGCTGCTCCATCCAGACCTCCGTGGCGCCGTCGTCGGTCCCGAGCCGGAACGGGATGACACCCACTGCGGTCTCCAGTTGCAGCTTGTCTTGGCCGAGCTTCTCGGCGAGCGCCACGGCCGTGCCGAGCATCGGGTGCCCGGCGAAAGGCAGCTCGTTGACCGGCGTGAAGATGCGGATGTGAGCGTCGCCGCCGCACTTCGGCGGCAGGACGAAAGTGGTTTCCGACAGGTGCATCTCATTGGCGATGCGTTGCATCAGGTCGGTGGTGAGGTCCTCGCTGTCGAAGAACACGGCGACTGGATTGCCGTCGAGCGGCCGACGGGCGAACGCGTCGACGACCACATAGTCATGCATGCTGATTCCGCTCGGGATAGTCGGTAAGGGATGATGGGCGGGGATTCCGCGAGTGATTCCCCTCGGCTGTGGCGACCACTTCGAACTGTGTCCGGTGGGTCGGTGGACGGCCGATCAGCTCCGCTGCCCGGTTCGGTGGCCGCGGCCGATCGGCGGGACGGTCTGGGGCCCACCACATCACCGCGCCCCAACGATTGTTCTCCCGGTCCGCGATCCAGAGCTTCACGCGCAGGCCCTCGACCTCGTACCAGGCATCGATCGAGCTCCGCATGTCCTGTTCGAGCGACTCGATCGTCGCGGCGGAATCGGCCAGATCCCACCACACGATGGTGACTGTCATTGGTCGAGCACCCCACGGATCAAATCCGCGATCAGGCGCGGCCCGTTGACGGTGAGCACCGACTCCGCATGGAACTGCATCGACGCGAAACGCGGGCCGCGCAAGGCGTACACCTCGCCGGTCTCGGCGTTCTGACTCACCGCGACCGGGCCGATCCCGTCGACCTCGATCTTGTCCTGATCACAGAAGGCTGCGAAGGTGTTGTAGAAACCGACCCGCTCGCGGACGCCGAACAGGTCCACCTCCCGCGCCAGACCCTGGTTGGGCGGCTCCAGGCGGCGCAGTTCGAGGCCGAGCCGGATGCTGAGTACCTGGTGACTCAGGCATACGGCGAGCACCGGACGCTGTGCCGCCAGCGCGGCGTCCAATGCCGACCGAAGGTGAGCGATCTTGGGGTGCGCGGCGATCCGCGGATCCCCGGGGCCTGGACCCAGCACGATCAGGTCGTAGCTGTCCATGTCGTAGGGCTCGTCGAAGCGCCGCACCTCCACCGCTAGCCCGAGCGACTCGAGTTGCGCGGCCAGCATCGCGGTAAAGGTGTCCTCGGCATCGATGATCAGGGCCGACACATCAGGCAGCTTCGGCACTCCCGAGCAGAGTGGGTCGCGTTGCCCGATCCAGAAGTCGGAGACCCTCTCGTTTCGACGCAGCAGCGCGGCCCGGACCTCCGGATGCGTCCCGAAACCGGTGGTGCCTGCCTGCGGCTCCAACGCGTCGAGCAGGCCGGCGAGCTTTGCTCGGGTCTCGGCTGCCTCGGCCGACGGGTCGGAGTGGCGGACCAGGGTTGCGCCGACGTCGATCCGCATCCGGCCGCCGGCGTCGATCTCGGCTGTGCGGATGAGGATCGAGGAGTCGAGCCGGCGATCGCCCTGCGGGTCGCGGCCGATCAGTGCGACGACACCGCTGTAATAGCGGCGACCGTGCGGCTCGTACCGCGCGATCACTCGGGCGGCGCTCTCCAGCGGGCTACCCGTGACCGTGGGAGCGAACATCGTCTCCCGCAGGATCTCCCGCACGTCCATCTCGGTCCGACCCTCGATCAGGTACTCGGTGTGCGCGAGCCGTTTCATCTCTTTCAGGTCCGGACCGACTATCCGACCGCCGTCAGGACAGATCCGCGACATCATTTTCAGTTCTTCGTCGACCACCATGAACAGCTCGTCCGTCTCCTTGCCGTCGGCCAGGAAGTCCAGGACGCCTTGGAGGGTAGGACCACTGCTCGGGTAGCGATAAGTACCGCTGATCGGGTTCATCACGGCGGTCCCGTCGCGCAGCGAGACATGCCGCTCGGGTGTCGCGCCGATCAGCGACCTTTCCCCGTCATGGATGATGAAGGTCCAGTAGGCCCGCTGTTCTCGCTGCAGCAGCCGCCGGAAGAACGAGAGCGCGGCCTGCGGCGTCCAATCGCTGATGTCTGCCAGGAAGGATCGCTTGATGACGAAGTTGGCACCCTCGCCCTTGCCGATCTCGTCGCCGACGATTCGCCGGACCAGGTCCGCGTAGGCGTCGTCGTCGAGATCGAAGTGCCCCCCGACCGCGACGGTCGGTGCATTCGGCAGGCGGTCGAGCGCGACGGCGACCGGCACCTGATCCTGGCTCCCGACGGTCATCACCAGCAGTGGCGTGCCGTCCTTCGGCGCATCGAATCCGCGCTCGGCCAGCTGCTGGTATGGCACGACCGCCAGGACATCCCAGCCCTCGGCATCGGCCGCGAGCGGGATCTCCGACAACGACGCCACCTCGCTCACCTCGCCCACCAGCACGTCGAGCATGCCCGCGACGCCACTCTCCGGTCGGCTGACGAGCGCGAAGGCGGAGGTCCGCGCCGTGAGGATCTGACCGAGCAGATCACGGTCGGCGGGCGCCGTCACTGGAGCACGTCCTCGGTCAGGACGACCATCGCGCAACACAGCGACGCATACGCGAGTGTGCTGTGGTGGTCGGCTTCGGTGAAGTCAGCGAGAGCATCGGCGACCAGGAACGGCTGGATGTCGTGGCTGAACGCATCCAGCGCTGTTGTCAGCACGCCGACGTGCGCGTACACGCCGGACAGGATGAGCTGGTCGCGACCGGCCGAACGCATCCGCGCCAACAGATCGGAGTTGTGGAACGCGCTGTAGCGCCACTTGGTCAGCAACCAGTCGGAAGCCTCCGGTGCCAGCTCGGGGACTACCCCGCGCTCGTGGGGTTCGGTGCTCATGCCGGGCCCCCAAAAGTCCTTCAGCAGGCCCCGCTGTCGGTCGGTCATCCCCCCTGGTTGTGCCGTATAGGCGATCGGCACGTCGAGGTCGACACACCGCTTGCGCAGCATCGTGCTGTTGTGCACCAGTTCGTCACGCAACGGCGAGGCCAGCGGCTTCAGGAAGAAGCTCTGCATGTCGTGCAGCAGGAGCACGGCACGTTCCGGATCGACGGTCCACTGCGCGACATTGGCGGGCAGCGTTGTTCGGGTAGGCATTGGATATGAGGGGATCTTCGGGATTCCAGCCATCGAGACGCTCCTTCCTTCTCAGTTCCCGGTCAGTCCGGTCGGCACGGCTCGGGCTGCACCGACTCGGTCCACTGCTGTCGTCCACGCGGCGACCACGTCGGCGGCCTGGGTGGCGTTGAGCCGGGGGTCGCACAGACTCGTCCACCGTCCGGTACCCCGCCGTGCCACGAATTCGTCGTCGACCCCCACCAGCACCGCGGGCCGCGTGGGTGGGGGGGGGGTGGCCCCCGCCCCCCCCCCCGCGCGGGGGGGCCCCCCCCCCGCCCGGCGCGGCGGCTACGGCCACCCCGACCACATCCGCGCCCACCAGATCACCACCGAC
>NZ_JBHXMY010000213.1:0-9138 GCF_042720195.1 Nocardia sp. NPDC058497
CTGCTGTTCACCGGTGACTGCATCAGCGGCAAGCAAGCCGCCGAATGGGGTCTCGCGGTCGAATCCTGGCCCGCCGACGAACTCGACGACCGCACCGAAGCCCTGGTACAGCGCATCGCCCGCATGCCGGTCAACCAGCTCATGATGGCCAAACTCGCCCTCAACTCGGCCCTCAATACCCAGGGCGTGGCCAACTCGGCCATGGTCAGCACCGTCTTCGACGGCATCTCCCGCCACACCCGCGAGGGCTACGCCTTCCAGACCCGCGCCGCCACCGCCGGTTTCCGCGAAGCGGTCCGCGAACGCGACGACCCGTACGGCGACCACAAACGCGCCCAGTTCGAGCGCTGACTCCACTGCGTCGTTGACGCCGGTGGGATCGCGGCGAAGACTTGGTGCCACACAGAGCCCGCGGAAGAAGTTCCACCATGCCGGACAACACCGCCTCCCGACCGTCCTACGACAACTCGTCGACGGCCGTCGCCCGGGTGGCTCAGAACAGCATCTTCGAACGCTTCGCCCGCGCCGGCTACCTCATGAGCGGCATCGTGCACCTGATCATCGGCTATATCGCCATCCGGATCGCGCTCGGCGGCGCCGGGGGAACCACCGACCAATCCGGGGCCATGACGGAAGTGGCCGCCAAGCCCGGTGGTGTCTTCGTGCTCTGGGTGGGCGTCGTCGCGTTCTCGCTGATGGCGCTGTGGCGGTTCGCCGAAGCGGCACTGGGCAGCGCGTCCGAACCCGACGCCGACACAAAGAAATCCGAAGCCTTCAACCGGGTCAAGGCATTCTCCCTGGCCGTCGTCTATCTCGCTTTCGCGGTCTCCGCCTTCGGATTCGCCCGGGGCGGTGGCGCGTCCAGCAGCGAGCAGAGCACGGGGATCACCGCTCGCATGATGCAATCCACCGCGGGCACGATCGCCCTCGTCGCCGTCGGGCTGATCATCATCGCGATCGGCGGCTATCACGTCTACAAGGGCGCGACCCAGAGCTTCCTCGACGACCTGAAAGGCGCCACCAGCGACCTGGTCCGCCGGCTGGGCACGGTCGGCTACATCGCGAAAGGGCTGGCCATCGCCGCGATCGGCTTGCTGGTGATCCTCGCGGTCAGCCGATCCGAACCAGGGGAAGCCACCGGTCTCGACGGCGCGTTCAAGACCCTCGGGGCGCAACCCTACGGAGCGGCTCTGCTGGTCGCGGCGGGTCTGGGCATCATCACCTATGGCTTCTACAGTTTCGCCATGGCGCGCTACACCAAGATGTAGCCGTCTCGGCCGTCGTCGCGGTGGTCGACACTCCGAACCCGGGTGCCGCGGTCGAAAGACCCACGGCTACTAGTCTTTCTGCCCATGGGGACGACCAGCGGAAAGGCCGTGGATGCACCGGGCGCGAATTCCGCGGAGCGGTTATCGAACATGGTGGGGTGCAGCTATCGCGCCGAGGACGTCTATGTGGTGGGGCGGGAGAAGATCCGTGAGTTCGCGCGCGCTGTCCAGGACACGCACCCGGTGCACTGGTCGGAACCCGCGGGCGTGGAGTACGGCTACGGCGGGCTGATCGCGCCGCTGACGTTCTTCTCGATCCCCGCCTTCCACGCTCAGCTCGCGATGTTCGACGCTGTCGCCGGTGGCTACGACCTGAGCCAGATCATGCAAACCGATCAGGTCATCAACTACTACAAGCCGATTCGGTCCGGTGACATACTGTCCTTCGACGTCGGTCTCGAGTCGTGTCGCCAAGCTTTCGGCGGCGAACTCTTCGAGTTCAAGACTGTGATCACCGACCAGGACGGCAAGGTGCCGATCATCTCGCGGACGAGCTTCGTCGGTCGATCCGCGGCCGGTGCGAGCGCGATTCCGTTCGGCGACAAGCTGGTGACGCAGGGTTTTCGGGACGTCCGGTCGAATACCGTACTGGCACTGCGAGCGGCCGATGAACCGCGCCCGGAGCCTGTGCCGCACGTCGAGCCGGGCGCAGGCAGCCATGCGCTTGCCTTCGAGTCTGTCTCGGTGGGCGATCAACTCCCACCGCGACTCGTTGCACTCACCCCCGGCGACCTGGTCAACTACGCCGGCGTGGCCGGCGACCCGAACCCCATCCACTGGCACCCCGAAGCGGCACGCGCGGTGAACCTGGAAGCACCGGTCGCGCACGGCATGCTGACGATCGGCCTGGGAGCGGGCTACCTCACCTCGTGGCTCGGTGACCCCGGCGCTGTCATCGAATGCGCGGTCCGGTTCACCAGCCCGGTCTACGTCACGAGCGCGGGCGCGACCATCGAGTTCTCGGGAACAGTGAAGTCGGTCGATCCGCGACGCCGGAGCGCCGTCGTGGCCATCACCGCCAAGTGCGAGGGACGCAGGATCTTCGGCCGCGCGACGGCCACGGTCCGCCTGCCCGCGGCCGACGGACCTCGTTGACTCAGAATCCCGCTTCGTCGAGTTCCATCACCGCGAGGCCGGTGCCGGAGATGACTGCCCGGTCGGCGGTCAGGTGGGGCAGGACCGTGGTGGCGAAGAACGAGGCGACAGTGATCTTGCCGCGGTAGAAGGCGGCGTCGTCGGCTGTCCGGTCGGCATCGAGTGCGGCCGTGGCGATGTCGGCGGCGACAATGAGCCGCCATGCCACCAGCAGGTCACCGACGATGAGCAGGAACCGGACGGCATGCAGGCCGATCCGGTAGAGCGCGGTCGGCTCCTCGCCCGCGGCGAACAGGTGTGCGGTGAAGTCCCCCACGATCTCCTGCACATCCTCGAGGGCGTGGGCGAGCAGGATCTTCTCGGTCTTGAGATGTCCACCGCCGGTGTCGGAGTGGGCGGTGGCGCGCACCTGGGCGAGCAGGTGGGTCAGTGCGACGCCGCGGTCGCGGGCGATCTTGCGGAAGAAGAAGTCCTGAGCCTGGATCGCGGTCGTGCCTTCGTACAGTGAATCGATCTTGGCGTCGCGGATGTACTGCTCGATCGGGTAGTCCTGCAGGAAACCGGATCCGCCGAAGGTCTGCAGGGATTCGGTGAGGTACTGGTAGGCGCGTTCGGAGCCGACGCCTTTGACGATCGGCAGCAGCAGATCGTTGACCCGCTCGGCGAGCTGCTCGTCGGCGCCGGAGAGTTGACGCGCGACCGACGGATCCTGATGACCCGCGGTGTAGAGGTAGATCGAGCGCAGGCCCTCGGCGTAGGCCTTCTGCGTCATCAGCGAGCGGCGGACATCGGCATGGTGGATGATCGTCACCTTCGGCGCGGCTTTGTTCGAGGCCTGGGTGAGGTCGGCGCCCTGGATCCGGGACTTCGCGTAGTCGAGGGCATTGAGGTAGCCGGTGGACAGCGTCGCGATGGCCTTGGTGCCGACCATCATTCGCGCTTCCTCGATCACCTCGAACATCTGCGCGATGCCGTCATGGATCTCGCCGACGAGGTAACCGACAGCAGGCACGCCGTGCCCGCCGAAGGTCAGTTCGCAGGTCGCCGAGGCCTTCAGGCCCATCTTGTGCTCGACGTTCGTGACGAGGACACCGTTGCGCTCACCGGGTTCGCCGCTGTGATCGTCGAAATGGAACTTGGGGACGATGAACAGGCTCAGCCCCTTGGTGCCGGGACCGGCACCCTCGGGGCGGGCCAGCACCAGGTGGACGATGTTCTCGAACAGGTCGTCGGAGTCGGCGGAGGTGATGAATCGCTTCACCCCCTGGATGTGCCAGGACCCGTCCTCCTGCCGGATCGCCTTGGTGCGGCCCGCGCCGACGTCGGATCCGGCGTCGGGTTCGGTGAGCACCATCGTCGCGCCCCAGTTGCGCTCGACAATGTGTGTGGCCCAGCGCTTTTGCTGCTCGGTGCCGATGCCGCCGAGGACATCGGCCATCCCCGGGCCGGTCAGATACATGTAGGCGGCGGGCTGCGCGCCGAGGATCAGTTCGTTGATCGCCCAGCCGAGCATCGAGGGCGCGGGCACGCCACCGACCAGCTCGCTCTTGGACACTCGCCACCAACCGGCCTCCTGCCAGGCCCGGACCGCGTCCTTGAACGGCTCGGGCAGCCGGACGGAATTGGTCTCCGGGGTGAATACCGGCGGGTTCCGGTCGGTTTCGGCGAACGACTCGGCGACAGGGCCTTCGGCCAGCCGCGCCGCCTCGGACAGCATCATCCGCACGGTGTCGGCGTCGAGGTCGCCGAAGGCGCCCGAGGCGAGCACGGTGTCGAGGCCGTAGACCTCGAACAGGTTGAACTGCAGATCACGAACGTTGCTCTTGTAGTGACCCACCGGCCATCACCTCTCGACGGGACCCACCGCGACCGGGCAGGTGCTGAGGAACCGCGACACGCGCCGCGGAGCCCATGATGTCGCAGCGTTTCGTCCCCCGCAACCTATGTGACTCTTCGATAAGGAGTCATATCTGTGCTTTTACGGCAATGAACTGGCCTGATGTGTTCTTTCAGATTTCCAAGTCACTCATCGCAAAGTTCCGGTGACCGCAGCGTCGGCACCTCGGCGAGGGCGATCTGCTCGCCCAGGGCGCGGAGGAACTCGGGGAGATCGGCGCGGTGGGCCAGCCGCGGGTTGCGCACCACATCGGTGAGGAGGGTGGTGATGGTGTGGATCAACACTCGCGCCGTGGATATCGACAGCTCGGGACGGACGGTCTGCAACAGCCGGGCCCAGCCGATATTGCCTTCGCGGTGGATCCGGCGATAGTGGGCCACGGCCTCGTCGGGCAGGTGCCCGACCTCGCTGACCGCCGTGCCGACCAGGTCGGTGTGTTCGATGGCGAAGCGAATGTAGTAACGCAACACAAGCCGCAGCGATTCGTACGGGTCCTGGCCTTCGGTGAGTGCCCGCCGGGCGTAGATCTCGACCCACTGGCTGTTGCGGTCGATGATCTCGTTGAGCAGCTGGGTCTTTCCGGCGAAGTGGTGATACAGCGCGGGGCCGCTGACGCCGACCGAGGCGCCGATGTCTTCGATGCTCACGGCGCCGAAGCCGCGGTCGCTGAACAAGCGGGCAGCGGCGACGATCATCTGTTCCCCGCGGAGCTCGTGCGCGGGCTGGATGCTCGCGTCGTCCGCACCGGCCCGGTCGAGCGAGGGGAGGGCTTCGCCGCCGAGGGTGACTCCGATGACGGCATCGACGACCGCGTCGAGCACCCGGGCGAAGTGGTCGGCCGGCAGCTGGGTGCGGTGGTTGGACGGGCTGGTCACCACCGACAGCACGACCCAGCTGAGCGCTTCGTGATCCGAGGCGGTCAGATCGGGCCTGCGGGCCCGGATGGACCGCCTGATGAGGACGGTCAGGCGGACCGCGCGGGACAGGCCGGCGACCCGGTCGGCCGGGGTCAGGCTGCGGAATTCGAGCTGCCACAACCGGGACAGACCGCGGATTTCCAGCGCGACCCTGACCAGTTCGGCCAGCGCCGCATCGTCGGCACCCGGCCTTTCCCGGGCGGCCGCGACCCGGGTGACGATCAGGTCGAGTCCTTCGCGCAGGCAGGATCCGAGCAGGTCCTGCTTGGTGCGGAAGTGCCGGTACAGCGCGGCCTGCGTGATGCCGACCGCCGCCGCGATGTCGGCCATGGACGTGCGGTGATAGCCGCGTTCGGCGAAAGCGCCGGTGGCCGCCTGCAGGATGGTCGCGCGGCGATCGCGTGGCCTGCGGCGCACCGGCGGCCGCGTGCTGCCGGACCCCGGACCAGGCGGTGCGGGCGCCTTGTCGGCCGCGTCCAGGACGCCGAGCAGCATGCGCAGCAAGGACTCGGCGAACTCGGGCGTGGTGGCGTCGACCCAGCCCACCGACCAGTCGTGCATCTGGCCGCTGATCGAGCCGATGAAGGCGGAGGCGATGAGCCGGAAGTCCCGCGCGGCGATCTCGCCGCGGGCGGCGAGGTGGTCGCACCCCTCGCACAGCAGGTCCACCCAGCGCGATCGGCAAGGCCCCCGCCGGGTGGCCCTCCGCTCACCCCCACCGCCCACCACCACGAAGGCGATCCGGGCCCGCCGTCGATCGCTGACGAGGGGCAGGAGGTACGCGTGGACCAGCGCCGCCGCCTGGTCGGGCAGCGGCTGATCCGCCATCCGGCCGACCTCGTCGCGTACCTGCTGTTCGACCAGCTCGTTGATGTGCAGGTACAGCTCGCTCAGGAGGTCTTCGAGCGTGTCGTACTCCTGGTAGAACTGCCTGGTCGACAGGCCCGCGGTGCGGCACAGGTCGGCCAATCGGGTGTTCCGGTAGCCGGCACCGGCGCCGAAGGTCTCGAGCGCGGTCTCGCGCAGCCGCACCCGGCGCTCGACACGCCGTTCGTCTGCCGAAAGGCCCCCGTAGCGCCCTGCCGACGGTGAAATTCTCGCCACCGATACCTCGATTTCCCCGCTGAGTGTCCGATCCGCGCGACCGGCGTCCTGAGGCAATGTAGCCGAGAATCTCCAACTTTGGATACAGAAATATTCAAAGTTGCGCAGTGTGGCACGGGCCCCGACGGGCCGAGCGCGGACGTGAGAGGCGG
The DNA here is from genome assembly GCF_042720195.1 of Nocardia sp. NPDC058497. Classification (NCBI taxonomy): domain Bacteria; kingdom Bacillati; phylum Actinomycetota; class Actinomycetes; order Mycobacteriales; family Nocardiaceae; genus Nocardia; species Nocardia sp. NPDC058497. The sequence continues at coordinate 6,494 of NZ_JBHXMY010000213.1, forward strand.
AGTCGCATCACCGGGGCGATCCTGGGCTCGCGTCCCGCAGGTGCTCCGAATATGCTGCACTTCGTGTCGAATCTGCGGATCAGTGAAGTAGCTGCCTTGATGGGTGTCAGTGATGACACGGTGCGCCGGTATATCGACCAGGGCCGGCTCACGGCGATTCAGCTCGACAGCGGCCGCAAGGGGGTGGACGGGCGGGAGCTGGCGGAGTTTCTGCGGGAGGGCGCGGAGGCGCCCGATCCGGGAACCACCGTCGCGAGCTCGGCGCGGAACCGGATGCGCGGGATCGTCACGCGGATCGTGAAGGACACCGTGATGGCCCAGGTCGAGATGCAGGCCGGGCCGTTCCGCCTGGTGTCGCTGATGAGTCGCGATTCGGTCGACGAGCTCGGTCTCGAGGTCGGCAGTGTCGCGGTGGCCTCGGTCAAGTCGACTCATGTTGTTGTAGATGTCCCGGAAAGCTGATGAGGGTGAACATGATTCGTACAGTGCGCGCGGTCGCGGTGGTCGGCGCGGTGGCGCTGGCCGCGGTCGGCTGTGGGAGCGACAAGGCCGACGAGCCGACAGCGGCGGGGGACAAGGTCACCGGCACCGTCACCGTCTTCGCCGCGGCGTCGCTGACCGAGACCTTCACCGAGCTGGGTAAGCAGTTCGAGGCGGCGCATCCCGGGGTGAAGGTGGTTTACAACTTTGGTGGCAGTTCGGCGCTGGCCGAGCAGATCAAGCAGGGTGCGCCCGCCGATGTGTTCGCTTCGGCGGCTCCGAAGAACATGCAGCAGGTCGTCGATGCCGGTGAGGTGACCGGGAAGCCGGTGGTTTTCGTGCGCAACCGTCTGGAGATCGCGGTGCCGGCGGGTAATCCGGGTCACATCACCGGTCTGGCGGATTTCGGAAAGACCGAGCCCAAGATCGCGCTGTGCGCCGAGCAGGTTCCGTGTGGTGCGGCGGCGAAGACGGTGTTCGAGGCGGCGGGTGTCAGCCCGCAGCCCGATACCCGTGAATCCGATGTGAAGGCTGTGCTGACGAAGGTGACTCTGGGCGAGGTCGATGCGGCGCTGGTCTACCGGACCGATGTGCAGGCCGCCGGTGCGAAGGTCGAAGGTATCGACTTCCCCGAGTCGGGCAAGGCTGTCAACGACTACCCGGTCGCGCCCCTGGCGAAGGCGCCCAATGCCGCGGCCGCCGCGGCGTTCGTGGAGTTCATCGAGTCCGACCAGGCGCGTGCGGTCTTCACCGAGGCGGGATTCGACAACCCGTGACCCGAGTCGCACGACGGCGGGCGGCAACGGGGCGGCGTCCGCTGATCCTGATGGTGCCCGCCGTGTGCGGGTTGGTCTTCCTGACCCTGCCGCTGGTGGGGATGCTGCTGCGCACACCGTGGCGGACGCTGCCCGAGCGGCTGGTCAGTGCCGAGGTCGGGCAGGCGCTGCGGCTGTCGCTGGTCTGCGCCACCTCGGCGACCCTGGTGTGTCTGGTGCTCGGCATCCCGCTGGCGTGGTTGCTCGCGCGTGGCGATGTGCCCGGCCTCGGGTTCGTCCGTGCGCTGGTCACGGTGCCGCTGGTGCTGCCGCCGGTCGTCGGCGGTGTGGCGCTGCTGCTGGTGCTGGGTCGACGCGGCTTGGTCGGCCAGTATCTCTACGAGTGGTTCGGGTTCTCGCTGCCGTTCACCACCGCCGGGGTGATCGTGGCCGAGGCGTTCGTCGCGATGCCGTTCCTGGTGATCTCGGTCGAGGGCGCGCTGCGCGGCACCGATCCACGGTATGAGGAAGCGGCCGCGACCCTCGGTGCGTCGCGGTGGCTGACCTTCCGCCGGGTCACCTTGCCCTCGGTGATGCCCGGAGTGGTGGCGGGTGCGGTGCTGTGCTGGGCTCGCGCGCTCGGTGAGTTCGGCGCGACGATCACCTTCGCCGGAAGTTTCCCCGGCACCACCACGACCATGCCACTGGCGGTGTATCTCGCCCTGGAAACCGATCCAGAGGACGCGATCGTGCTCAGCGTCGTGCTGCTCGCGGTATCGGTGGCCGTCCTCGCCGCACTGCGGGACCGGTGGACGCGAGGCGCGCTGTGACCTTGAACGCCGAAATCCGCATCACCCGTGAGTCTTTCGAGCTCGACATCGCCATCGAGGTGGCACCGGGCGAGGTCGTCGCGCTGCTGGGTCCCAACGGCGCGGGCAAGACCACCGCCCTGCGTGCCCTGGCCGGGCTCACCCCGTTGAACGAAGGGCGGATCGTCCTCGACGACCACGTCTGGGACGCACCGCCGGACCGGTTCGTCCCGGCGGAACGACGCGAAGTCGGCGTCGTGTTCCAGGACTATCTCCTGTTCGCGCATATGAGCGCACAGGAGAATGTCGCCTTCGGCCTGCGCGCCCGCGGACAGCACCGCACCGCGGCGCGCGAACAGGCCGCGCGCTGGCTCGAACGAGTCGGCCTCGGTACCCATCTGCACGCGAAACCCCGTGCGCTGTCGGGCGGTCAGGGCCAGCGGGTCGCGCTGGCCCGTGCGCTGGCCACCGACCCGCGGCTGCTGCTGCTGGATGAGCCGCTCGCCGCACTCGACGCGGGCACCCGGCTGCAAGTGCGGGCCGAACTGGCCCATCACCTCGCCGACTACCCCGGGCACACCGTCCTGGTCACCCACGATCC
>NZ_JBHXMY010000214.1:0-6107 GCF_042720195.1 Nocardia sp. NPDC058497
TACAGTGCGTGGGAGATCTCCCCGACGGTGGCCTTGGCGCGGGCGGCGTCGTTGGCGAGGGCGAGCAGGTTGTTCTCCATCCCGCCCTCGGTGGCGGCGGCGGCCCGGGTCAGGTTGGCCAGCGCGGCCTCGACGGCGGCCGAATCACGTTCGGCGCGAAGGCGTTCCAGCTTCTCGATCTGCTCGGCGCGCACGCGCGAGTTCTCGACCTTGAGGACCTCGACCTCGTGGTCCTCTTCGACCTGGTACTTGTTGACGCCGATCACCGGCTGCTGCCCGGTGTCGATGCGCGCCTGGGTGCGGGCGGCGGCCTCTTCGATGCGCAGCTTCGGAATGCCTTCCGAGATCGCCTGTGCCATACCGCCGTGCGCCTCCACCTCGGCGATATGCGCGCGGGCGCGCTCGGCGAGCTGGTGGGTGAGCCACTCGACGTAGTAGGAGCCGCCCCACGGGTCGATCGGGCGCGTGGTGTTGGACTCCTGCTGGATCAGCAGCTGGGTGTTGCGGGCGATGCGGGCGGAGAAGTCCGTCGGCAGGGCCAGCGCCTCGTCGAGGGCGTTGGTGTGCAGCGACTGGGTATGGCCCTGGGTCGCGGCCATCGCCTCGATGCAGGTGCGCGCCACATTGTTGTAGGCGTCCTGCGCGGTGAGCGACCAGCCGGAGGTCTGCGAATGGGTGCGCAGCGACAGCGATTTCGCGCTCTTGGGCTCGAACTTGGAGACCAGCTCGCTCCACAGCAGGCGGCCCGCGCGCAGCTTGGCGACCTCCATGAAGAAGTTCATGCCGATGGCCCAGAAGAACGACAGGCGCGGGGCGAACTTGTCGACGTCCATGCCCGCCGCGATGCCGGCGCGGATGTATTCCACACCGTCGGCCAGGGTGTAGGCCAGCTCGAGATCGGCTGTCGCACCGGCCTCTTGGATGTGGTAACCCGAGATGGAGATCGAGTTGAACTTCGGCATCTTGGCGCTGGTGAAGGCGAAGATGTCGGAGATGATCCGCATCGAGGGCTTGGGCGGGTAGATGTAGGTGTTACGGACCATGAACTCTTTCAGAATGTCGTTCTGAATGGTTCCGGCCAGCTGTTCGGACGTGACGCCCTGCTCCTCGGCGGCGACGACGTAGAGCGCCAGGATCGGCAGCACCGCGCCGTTCATGGTCATCGATACCGACACCTGATCCAGGGGGATCTGGTCGAAGAGCTGGCGCATGTCCAGGATCGAGTCGATCGCGACACCGGCCATACCGACGTCACCCTGCACGCGCGGGTGATCGGAGTCGTAGCCACGGTGGGTGGCGAGGTCGAAGGCGACCGAGAGACCCTTCTGCCCGGCCTGCAGGTTGCGGCGGTAGAAGGCATTGGAGTCGGCGGCGGTGGAGAAGCCCGCGTACTGGCGGATCGTCCACGGCTGGTTGACGTACATGGTCGGGTACGGACCACGCAGGAACGGCGCCACACCGGGCACCGTGTCGAGCGGATAGCCCTGCGCGACAACGGCGTCCCGGTCGGCCTTGGTGAACACCGGCGGCACCTCGATGCCCTCGGGCGTGGCCCAGGTGAGCTGGTCGGCGGTGGTGTGGTTGGCCGCGGCGGCCTCGGCCACGAACTCCTTCACCTGAGCGTCGTCCACGTCGGCGGGCTCGGGCGCGCGCTCGGTGAGCGGCACCTCGGCGAAACTACCGATCAGGTGCTCGATATCGGACGTGGTCATCAGGCTCCCACCTTCTCCAGCAGCTGCGACAGGACCGCGACCGCGTCGATGCGCAGGGTCAGGTACCCGTCGGGACGCTGTGTACCGCTGTACTGCGCGACCGACTTCTCCGGTCCGGCCAGCAGTACCGTGTCGATGCCGGCGGCGCGCAACGCGTCGACCGCGGCGCCCGCTTCCTCGCCGTAGCGCTTGTCCGCGCCACACAGGACCGCGATCCGCGCGCCGGATTCGGCAGCGGCGGCGGCGATACCGTCGATGGTCAGCGGGCCGGGGTTGACCGACTCGATGCCACCGGAGGCCAGCACGTTCGCGGTGAAGATGGTGCGCGCGTTGTGTTCGGCGACCAGGCCGAGCGGCACGATCAGAGCCTTGGGGCGGGCGCCGTTGGCCGCGAGGTACGCGTCGGACCGGTTGCGCAGCGACTCGAACGCGGCGCCGTAGCGGGCGACCGAGACATCGGCGCGCGCCTGCTCCGACAGCGGCGTCTCGGCGAGGTTGGGGAATTCGTTGACACCGGTGACCGCGGTTTTGCGGTGCGCGATGTCGGCGGCGCGGGTGGCGGCCGTCTCGGCGATGCGCTCGGCGACCAGACCGGCGGCGAGCGCGGCGGGGTAACCGCCGGCGGCCTCGATCTCCTGCATGAACTCCCACGCCTTGGCGGCGAGTTCGTCGGTCAGCGAGTCGACGTACCAGGAGCCCGCGGCCGGGTCCTGTACGTGGCCGAGGCGCGATTCCTCGAGCAGCAGCAGCTGGATATTGCGGGCCATGCGCTCCGAGAACGACTGCGACACACCGAGTTCGCCGGTGGGCAGCGCGGAGTCGAAGGGCAGCACGGTGACCGAGTCGGCGCCACCGACACCGGCGCCGAAGGCCGCCAGGGTGGTGCGCAGCAGGTTCACCCACGGATCGCGCTGGGTCATCATCGCGGCCGAGGTGACCGCGTGCTGCGGGGCAGCGCCGAAGGCGGGCGCACCGCACACGTGGGCGACGCGGGCCCAGAGGCGCCGGGCGGCACGGAATTTCGCGATGGTGGCGAACTGGTCGTCGGTGGCCGCGAAGCGGAACTCGAGCTGACCGAACGCGTCGGCGATGTCGACCCCCGCGGCGGTCAGCGCGCGCAGGTAGGCCAGACCGGCGGCGACGGACGCGCCGAGTTCCTGGGCGTCGGCGGCGCCGGCGTTGTGGAAGGCGGTGCCGTCGACCGTGATCGCGCGCACCGTCTCCGGGCGGGCGCTGGCGCGGGTCGCCAGCGCGACGGCCTGCTCGGTGTCGATGTCGGCGGTACCGGCGAACGCGCTCGTCAGCGGGGCCGCGCCGAGCCCGACCTGGATCTCGGCGCGGTCGCCGAGCTGGTAGCCGTCGAGCAGCGTGAAGACCTGGTCGGCAGCGGCGTCGACGTCGGCGCCCGCGACCAGGGTCAGCGGGGCCAGTTCGAAGAGCAGGCCGCTCAGTGCGGTGGGGATGTCGGCAATCGCGACGCCGTCGGTGCCCACTCCCAGCGAGACGGCGCTGACGCCGTTCTCCAGCCAGGACAGGATCGTCCGGTTGGTGGCCGCGGCGTCCGCCGAGCCGGCGAAGGCGGCGACGAACCAGCCGCGCTGCGGGTCGCGGGTGGCGCTACCACCACGCACGTACGGGAAAGCGCCGGGCAGCGGCTGCTCGGGCAGCTCGTCGCGGCGGGTGTAGAGCGGGGCGATGGTGAGCCCGTCATAGGTGGTCTCGTCGAGCAGATGCTCGGGCTCCGCGGGGAGCTCGGATGCCTCGACCCGTCGCGCTTTGGCCAGCACGCCTGCCACGCCCTTGCGCCATGCGGCGTATTCGGGCACCGGATCCGGTGCGAGCCCCGCCCCGGACTCTGAACCAATCGGCATAGCTGCTGTTCTCTCTTCCATTCGACGACCGCACCCCGGTGTACTGCCGATCCGGCAGCATCAGCCCAGCAGCGGATACCGCGGCGAACCAGGATGTGTCCGGTTCATCCATGATGCTAACTGTGACACCCTGTCCGCTCACTGGGGCCATCCCCTACCGGCCGGTACGCTTGCGCGGTGTCTCGACTGATCCGATCCCCGCGCCTGCTCATGGCCCTGGCCGGGATCGCCGTGCTGTTCGTGGTGGCGATGCTGGTTCCGCTGCCCGGCCCGCAGCAGATCAGGGAGTGGGCGGGTGGCGCGGGGCCGCTGCTGCCGGTGTCGTTCTTCCTCTTTTATGCGCTCGTCGCGGTGGCGCCGGTTCCGCGCACGGTCCTGACCGTGACCAGCGGGGTGTTGTTCGGGCCGGTCCTCGGTTCGGTCATCGCGCTGGGCGCGACCGGAGTCAGTGCGACGCTGGCCCTGCTGGGGGTCCGGGCGGTGGGTCGCGCCCGGGTGGCCGAGCATCTGCGGCATCCGGCGGTGCGGGCGATCGATGACCGGCTGGCCCAGCGTGGCTGGCTGGCGGTGGCCGCGCTGCGGCTGATCGCGGTCGCGCCGTTCTCGATCGTCAACTACTGCTGCGGTCTGTCCTCGGTCAGAGTGCTGCCCTATCTGGTCGCCACGATCGTCGGCTCGGCGCCCGGCACGATCGCGACGGTGATCCTCGCCGGTTCGCTCGCGGGCGAGACCAGTCCCATCGCCGTCACCGTGTCGGCCGTCTGCCTGTCCATCGGCCTGCTCGGCCTGGTCCTGGACGCACGGATGCCATTGGCCGCCGTCCCGGCAGCCGCCCCGGACGCAGAACCGGTGAACGTCCGCGGCTGACCGGCGCGCCTGCCGCACCCGGCGCTGTCGCGGCCGGACAATCCCAGGTCATGGCGATGACCGTGGGCCGCAGATCCGCACTCGCACTGCTGGCCGGGCTGCCGCTGCTGGCCGCGGGCCCAGCGCGGGCACAGTCCGCACTCGGGCCCGGCGTCGGGACCGACCCGGCCGGCGCGCCGATCCGGTACACGATGACCGCGTTCCGCGCCGACAGCGACACCACCCTCGCCGTCTACGAATCGACGGACGGCACCGGCTTCACCGCCGTCAGCGAGCACGCGTTCACGCCCCCGTCGGGCCTGGTCCGCGATCCCAGCATCCTGCTGCACAGCGACGGCGCCTACTACCTCACCTACACGATCGCCGGGGACGCCACCGCGATCGGCCTGGCCCGCAGCCGGGACCGGATCACCTGGACCGGCCTCGGCAATATCCCGATGCTCGTGCCGGGCAGACTCGAGGGCGCCTGGGCGCCGGAGTGGTACGCCGACGCGGCGGGCCAGGTCGGCATCATCGTCTCGCTCACCTGGGGACGCGGATTCACTCCGCACCTGCTGATCCCCCTCGACGCCGGGCTCACGACCTGGGCGCCGCCGGTTCCCCTGCTCGGGCTCGGTCCCGGCAAGCCAGGTTCCCTCGGCTATATCGACACCACCGTGGTGCGCCTGGCCGGACGGGTGTTCGCGTTCGTCAAGAACGAGGACTCCAAGCTGATCGAGCTCGCCGTGGCCGATCGCCCGATCGGGCCCTACACCTTCGTGGCGACCGGCGACTGGGCCGGGTGGGGTGGCCCGCTCGAGGGTCAGTCGGTGGTCCGGCTGGCCGACGGTGGGCACCGGATCTACCTCGATGCCTACATCGAGGGTCGCTATTACTTCAGCGACAGTGATGACGGATTCCGGTCGTGGTCACCCCTCACAGAGCTGCCCGGACTGTCCGGCGTGGTGCGCCACGGCACGGTTCTCGCCGAGTACGGTGCTCCCGCGGCACCATCACCGCAGGTCACAACCGCCTTAGGCGCCGGTACTCAGATTTCTGAACAGAAACCCCCTTACTTCAGGGGCACCGGGTTACGCTAGCGATCCGACACACTTTGAAAGTGAGCTTCTTCACATAGGCCAGTTGTGACTAACGCATATTTCAGAAAACTCTCAGAGTTATAGACTCGGGATAGCCCAGGGTTCGCCAGCTACATCCGGTGCGGGATCCAGAGCAACACCCGGTGACGCGGCCGCGCTCACCGACATTCCCCATTCGCGCCGATTTCGGCTTGCATCGCACCCCGAGGTGACCCCCGCATGGAATACACCCACCTGTCCGAATTCCGGATTCGCTCCGGCGCACTGTCCATCTGGACGCCCGAACTCGCCTCTCCCGGTTCCTGGTACGACGACGAGCGCCCGCTCGCCAGCGTCCACTCGCAGTACCTCGGCTTCCTCGATCCCGAGGATCCCAGCCCCGGGCGCGGGCGCTGGATCGGCACCATCTTCGAGATGGATGCCCCGCTCGACGCGCAGGTGTGGGCCAAGACGCTGGAGCTGTGGCACGACCGCCACGAGGGTTTCCGGACCACCGTCGCCCAACACCCAGACGACTTCACCCTCCTGGTCGCCGCCGCCCACGCGGAGCTCGACGCACACTCGCAGGCGGTGAACAC
>NZ_JBHXMY010000214.1:6117-9093 GCF_042720195.1 Nocardia sp. NPDC058497
CACCACCGGGTGACCACCGCCCCCGGCACGGTGCGCGTGGCCGGTGTTCCGGTCGCCGATCTCACCGACGGCGAGCAGATCAACGACTTCCTCTGCGGCACATTGGAACTGCGTCTTTCCCCGCTGGTGTGGCCGCACCTGCTGGTGGCCACCGTCGCCCATGACACCGACGACTTCACCGTCCTGGTCGCCGCCGACCACTCGGTGCTCGACGCCTACTCGCAGGCCGTGCTCATCCTCGAACTGCGCACCCTCTACACCGCCGTGAGCACCGGCGGCGAGATCCGCGATTCGGCCACCTTCGGCAGCGCCGCCGACTACGCCGCCGTCGAGCGGGCCGCGGCCGAGGAACTCACCCCCGACTCCCCCGCCGTCGTGGTATGGCGCGATTTCGTCGGTGAGCCCGGCTCGCCCATGCCGCGCTTCGCCGAGGGCATGGTCGCCGCGCTCGACGGTGAGCACGCCCAGCCCAGTGTCTCGCGGACGCTACTGACCCTCGAGCAGCTCGAAGAGGTGGAGGCGTCGCTCGGCCGGATCAAACACCGGCTCTCGGTCACCGTCTTCGCCGCGCTCGCCGCCGCGTCCCGGGAAGTGTTCGGCGACGACCGTTTCCGCACGATCATGCCGATCGCGACCCGGCCCGATCTGAGCTGGCTCGAGTCGATGGGCTGGTTCGTCAATGTCGTCCCGGTCGACATCACCCTGCCCGCGGGCGCCGACATGTCCGTCACGCTGGATGTCACCCGGGCCGCGCTCAAGCGCGCCCACGTCTGCAACAACGCCTCGTGGGGCCGCTCCTTGGCGATGGCGGGCGCGCTCGAGGGCCCGACCTTCGGCGCCTCCTTCCTCGACATCCGCATGCTCCCGGACTACGAACTGGTCGCCGACCTGCGCGGACGCACACTGCGCGCCGTCTCGTACTCCACCGACGAGGTGTACTTCTGGGTCGTGCGCGGCCCCGAGGGGCTCTACGTCTCCACCCGCTACCCCGCCGGTCTGCCCGGCGAGGTGATGGACCGTTTCCTCACCGAATTCGCCAGGGCCATCTACGCGGTCACCACCATTGCCGCGCCCGCCGCGGCCGCACCGGTCGCCGACGCCGCGTCGGCAGCGCTGAGCGCGGGCTGACGATGCGTGCACTGCTGGCCTTCACCGGGAGCCGGGGCGATGCCCAGCCCGGCATCCTGCTTGCCCGCGAACTGCGGGCTCGCGGGCACTCGGTGACGCTCGCCCTCTCCCCCAATCTCGTCGAGTTCGCGACCGGACACGGTGTTCCCGCCGTCGGTTTCGGTCGCGACAGTGCCGAACTGCTGGCCACCCAGCACGCCGATCGCCGGTTCCGCAGCCTCAGTCCGCGTCAGCGGCTGCGTGCGGTGCTGGATCTGCAGCGGCGCGGGGTGGCCGAGGCGGTGCGTGACCTGCTCGTCCTGACACCGGGCCACGACGTGCTGGTGACCGGGATGGCGGGTGAGGAAGCGGCTGAGAAGGCCGCGCGGCGCGTCGGATTGCCGTTGGCCGCAGTGCATTTCTTCCCGATCCACCCGAATCGCTCGGTTCCGGTGGTGCCGGCGGCGTGGGGTGAGCGGATTCCCGGTGGGCTCAACCGGCGGATCTGGTCGGGGCTGCGGTGGGCGCGTGACGCCGCGCTGGCCGAACCGCTGGCCGAGTTCGGAATTGTCGAACATCCGCTGCCGGGCCGGGTGTCGATCCAGGCCTACGACGTCGACCTGTTTTCCGGGTTGGCTGCGGAGCTGCCGGATCGGCACCCGATCACCGGGTTCGCCGTCGACACGGACGGTTTCCTCGGCGGCACGGTCGATCCCGCGCTGGCCACCTGGCTCGACGCGGGTGCGGCGCCGATCTATGTCGGCTTCGGCTCGATGGCGGTCGACGATCCGGTGGCGCTGGTGACGATGCTGCGCACGGTCTGCGCCCGGCGCGGCAGGCGGCTGCTGCTCGCCGCGGGCTGGGCGGGCATCGAGCCCGAACTGTCGGCCGAGGTGGCGATCGTCGACCAGGTCGACCACGCCGCGGTGTTCCCGCGCTGCGTCGCCGCGGTGCACCACGGCGGGGCGGGCACGACGGCCGCCGCGCTGCGTGCCGGTGTGCCGCAGGTGATCTGCTCGATCCAGGCCGATCAACCGTATTGGGGACGCGCACTGGCCCGGCTCGGCCTGGCCGACACCCTGCGCGCCGCCGATCTCCGCGCGGACGCGCTCGCCGCCATGCTGGACCGGGTCGCCGACCCGAATGTGGTCGCCCGTGCCGCCACCTACGCGAGCCGCTTCCCCGACAGCGGCGTCGCCCTCGCCGCCGACGAGGTGGAAGCCCTTGTCCCCGTGTCGTTCCCGACACCCGAACTGGACCATGCCGGGAGGCTGCAGTGAGCACCGAAATCGCCGTCCGCACTGGCGGACTCGGCAAGTCCTACGGTGACTTCACCGCGGTAGGCAGCATCGACCTGAGCATTCCCGCCGGTTCGGTGTTCGCCATGCTCGGCCCCAACGGCGCGGGCAAGACCACCACGGTCCGCATGCTGGCGACCCTGCTGCGCCCGGATCGCGGCAGCGCCGAGGTGTTCGGCTTCGACGTGGTGCGCGATGCCACCGCGGTCCGCTCGATGATCGGGCTCACCGGTCAGTACGCCTCGGTCGACGAAACCCTCACCGCCGGTGAGAATCTGCGCCTGTTCGGTCGGCTGCTCGGACTGTCGCGGCGCGAAGCCGCGCAGCGCAGCGACGAACTTCTCGAGGAGTTCGAGCTCTCCGCCGTCGCCCGGCGCAGTGTGTCCGCGTTCTCGGGCGGCATGCGCCGTCGCCTCGATCTGGCCGCGACGCTGATCACGGTGCCCCCGCTGATCTTCCTCGACGAGCCGACCACCGGCCTGGACCCGCACACCCGTGATCGCATGTGGGGCATCGTGCGCGGTCTCGTCGATAGCGGCGCGACCGTGCTGCTGTCCCACCCATCTCTGGA
>NZ_JBHXMY010000215.1:0-9060 GCF_042720195.1 Nocardia sp. NPDC058497
CCCTCAAGGAAGTGCGGATCGTCGATCTGCAGGAGGGCACCTTCTACGCCGATCTCGTCTTCGACGGCGATCTGCGGGTCTCGGCCCGGCCGTCGGATTCGGTGGCCATCGCGCTACGGGTCGGCTGCCCGATCTTCGCCGAGGAACCGGTACTCGCCGAGGCCGGGCTGGTGATGCCGGACGAGCGCGAGGACGAGGTCGAGAAGTTCAAGGAGTTCCTCGAGTCGGTCTCGCCCGACGACTTCAAGGCCACGGACAGCTGATTCACTTCCTGATCTTCTAGACCTGAAGTAGAGGTCGAGGGAATCGCCGCGCGCGGTGCTTGGTGCGACAACGGTGCAGGTCCGACAATGGCAGGAGTAACCTCGAAAGTCGGGCAACATCCGTCGTGACTCCGGTACTCGAGAACGTCGGCAGAGCAAGGAGTGGTCAGTGGAAGAGCAATCGCAGGATGTGGTGCAGCCTGGCTTGTTCCCGGACGACTCGGTTCCGGACGATCTGGTCGGCTACCGGGTGCCGAGCGCGTGTCAGGTCGCCGGCATCACCTACCGTCAACTCGACTACTGGGCCCGCACCGGGCTGGTTGTGCCGTCGATCCGAGGGGCAGCGGGTTCGGGCAGTCAACGACTGTACTCGTTCAAGGACATCCTGGTCCTCAAGATCGTGAAGCGGCTGCTGGACGCGGGCGTCTCTTTACAGAACATCCGGATCGCGGTCGATCATCTGCGCAGCCGCGGTGTTCCTGATCTGGCCGGGATCACGCTGTTCTCCGACGGGACCACGGTGTACGAGTGCACCTCGCCCGAGGAGGTAGTCGATTTACTGCAGGGCGGGCAGGGCGTCTTCGGAATCGCGGTCAGCGGCGCCATGCGGGAACTGACCGGGGCGATCGCCGACTTCCCTGCCGAGCGGGCCACCGAGATCACCGACCGGCCCGAGGACGAACTGTCCTTCCGGCGCAAGGTGCGGGAGAACCGCAAGACCGGTTAGAAGTGACCAGCGCTTGCCCGCCACCCCGTGTATTCGGGCCAGACTCAGGTGCTGGGCAATGAGCGTGCGCGGCCGACGGTGATGTGCGGGACCGGGTTCGCCCGTTCCCGGTGAGTGACCCAGGTGCTTGCGTGATCGCGGCTTGCGTGACGAGCGCTACATCGTGTGCGTGACGGTGAGGGTTCGCCGTGCCATTAGACTGGGTGAGCGTCGCCGCCGTGCGGGAGAGTCTTGGGTTCGTAGAATCCGGGCGCCGAAGGAGCAGCACCTCCCCGTCAATCTCTCAGGCAACAGGGACCGCACGGTGATTCGACGCCTCTGGAAAGCGGTGGCATCCGGCTGCCCGCCCACGGGGAAAGGGGCACGGCTGTTCGCGGCCGGGTCGCCGAATCTCTCAGGCGCCACGACAGAGGGGGAGGGCTGGTACCCGTCGACCACACGGTCGACCCGCCCGACCTTGGAGCTGCCGTGACCCGTTCGTTCGCCGACCGCCACATCGGACCCGATTCCGACGAACTCGCCCGGATCCTCGAGATCGTCGGCGTCGACTCGATCGACGCGCTCGCGACCACGGCACTGCCCGCGACGATTCTCGACGAGTCCGGTCTCGGCGCGCTGCCCGCGCCCGGCACCGAGCACGAGGTGCTCGCCGAGCTGGCCGCGCTGGCGCACTCCAACACCGTCGCCACCTCGATGATCGGCCTGGGGTACTACGACACGCTCACCCCGCCGGTGCTGGTGCGAAACCTGCTCGAGAACCCGGCCTGGTACACCGCCTACACCCCGTACCAGCCCGAGATCAGCCAGGGCAGGCTCGAGGCGCTGCTCAACTTCCAGACCATGGTGTCGGATCTGACCGGCATGGACGTCGCCAACGCGTCCATGCTCGACGAGGCCACCGCGGCCGCCGAGGCGATGACGCTGCTGCGCCGCGCGGGCAAGTCCAAGTCGAACCGGCTCGTCCTCGACGCCGATCTGTTCCCGCAGACCAAGACCATCATCGGCACCAGGGCCGAGCCGCTGGGCATCGAGATCGTCGAGGCCGATCTGTCCTCCGGTGAGCTGCCCGAGGGCGAGTTCTTCGGCGTGATCGCGCAGACCCCCGGCGCCTCCGGCCGGATCGTCGACTACACCGCGCTGTTCGCGGCCGCCCACGAGCGGGGCGCGCTCGTCGCCGCCGGTGCGGACCTGCTGGCGCTGACGCTGATCACGCCGCCCGGTGAACAGGGCGCCGACGTGTGCTTCGGCACCACGCAGCGCTTCGGTGTGCCGATGGGCTTCGGCGGCCCGCACGCCGGCTACCTCGCCGTGCGCACCGCGTTCGCCCGGCAGCTGCCAGGCCGCCTGGTCGGCGTGTCCGTCGACGCCGACGGCGCCCCGGCCTACCGCCTGGCTCTGCAGACCCGTGAGCAGCACATTCGCCGCGAGAAGGCGACCTCCAACATCTGTACCGCGCAGGTGCTGCTGGCCATCGTCGCCGCCATGTACGCCAGCTACCACGGTGCCAACGGACTGCGCGCCATCGCGCGCCGGGTGCACGGGCACGCCGCGGCCGTCGCATCCGGGATCGGCGCCGCGCTGGTGCATGACAACTTCTTCGACACCGTGCTGGCGTATGTGCCCGGCGGGGCCGAAGCCGTTGTCGCCAAGGCGAAGTCGCAGGGCATCAACCTGCGCCTGGTCGACGCCGATCACGTCGCGATCGCCTGCGACGAGGCGACCACCGACGCGCATGTGGCCGCGGTCGTCGAATCCTTCGGCACCGCACGGACTCCCGACGCCGCGAGCGCCCAGCCCGCCGCGATCGAGACCCGCACCTCGGACTACCTGACGCACCCGGCGTTCACCCGCCACCACACCGAGACCGCCATGCTGCGCTACCTGCGCTCGCTGTCGGACAAGGATATCGCCTTGGACCGCAGCATGATTCCGCTCGGTTCGTGCACCATGAAGCTCAACGCGACCGCGGAGATGGAGGCGATCACCTGGCCCGGTTTCGCCCGGCTGCACCCGTTCGCGCCCACCGAGGACGTGCCCGGCATCCTGAAGCTCATCGGCGACCTCGAGCAGTGGCTGGCCGAGATCACCGGCTACGACGCGGTGAGCCTGCAGCCCAACGCCGGTAGCCAAGGTGAGTACGCCGGCCTGCTGGCGATCCGGCGCTACCACCTCGATCGCGGCGACGACCACCGCGACACCTGCCTGATCCCGTCGAGCGCGCACGGCACCAACGCGGCCTCGGCGGCCATGGTCGGCATGCGCGTCGAGGTCGTGAAGTGCCGGGACAACGGCGATGTCGATCTGGACGACCTGCGCGCCAAGATCGCCGACCACGCCGACCGGCTGGCCTGCATCATGATCACCTACCCGTCCACCCACGGCGTCTACGAGCACGAGGTGGCCGAGCTGTGCGCGCTCGTGCACGACGCGGGCGGCCAGGTCTACGTCGACGGCGCGAACCTCAACGCCCTGGTCGGCCTCGCCCGGCCCGGTCGGTTCGGCGGCGATGTCAGCCACCTGAACCTGCACAAGACCTTCTGCATCCCGCACGGTGGCGGCGGTCCCGGCGTCGGCCCGGTGGCGGTGCGCTCGCATCTCGCCCAGTACCTGCCCGGCGACCCGCGCGAAGCCGGTTCGCACGCGGTGTCGGCGGCCAACTACGGTTCGGCGTCGATCCTGCCGATCACCTGGGCCTACATCCGGATGATGGGCGCCGAGGGCCTGCGCGAGGCGACGCTCACCGCGATCGCCTCGGCCAACTACATCGCCCGCCGCCTCGACGCCTACTTCCCTGTGCTCTACACCGGCGAGAACGGCATGGTCGCCCACGAGTGCATCCTCGACCTGCGCGAGATCACCAAGCAGACCGGTGTCACCGTCGACGATGTGGCAAAGCGCCTGGCCGACTACGGTTTCCACGCGCCCACCATGAGCTTCCCGGTGGCGGGCACGCTCATGGTGGAGCCCACCGAGAGCGAGAACCTCGAGGAGCTCGACGAGTTCATCGCCGCGATGATCGCCATCCGCGGTGAGATCGATCAGGTCGGCGCGGGCGTGTGGCCGGTGACCGACAACCCGCTGCGCGGCGCGCCGCACACCGCGGCGAGCCTGGTCGGCGAGTGGGATCACCCCTACAGCCGTGAGGTCGCGGTCTACCCGCGGGGCATCGGGCACACCCGCCCGAAGGTGTGGCCGCCGGTGCGCCGCATCGACGGCGCGTTCGGTGACCGCAACCTGGTCTGCTCCTGCCCGCCGCTGGACGCCTACGAAGACTGATACCCATCCGATAGTGAGCCCCGCCGAACTCATCGGCGGGGCTCGTTGTCGTCTACGGAGTCGAGGATTCTGCGGCCCACGCTGATTGGGCGAGGGTGACCGCGGCATCGGCGGCTCGGCGGGCGTGTTCGGCGGTGACCGGCTCGTGGGTGATGAACAGCCGGTGGAACAGTGGCGCGACCGCGAACTGGACGATCTCCGTTCCGTCGATGCCGGGCGCGAGCTCCCCCCGCGCGATTGCCCGTTCGACGATCACCGCCGCCTCGGCATGCCGCGCCGCGTAGAAGCTGCGCAGTGCCGTGGCCGCATCCGGGTGCTGCATGCCCGCGGTGACGAAAGCCGCTGCGACCGGACCGGATTCGGGGTCGGTGAAGCCGGTGCGTAGCAGTTCGGTGAGTCCGCGCAAATCGTCGACGAGGCTGCCGGTGTCCGGAATCGGCCATGACTGTCCGGCCGCGCGGTCGAGCGCGTCGGCGACGAGACCCTCCGGACCGCGCCAGCGCCGGTAGACGGTGGTCTTGTGCACCCCGGCCCGCTGGGCGACGGATTCCATGCTCAGGCCCTGGTAGCTGTGCTCGGCGAGTTCGGCCGTCGTCGCGTCGAGCACGGCCTCCCGCACCCGCGTACTGCGTCCGCCGGGTCGTCGTTGCGGTTCCAAAAACAACTCCTGTTGCGTTAGGTGGGCGGGGTTAGTAAGGTTAAAGCTACACAAGTTGCGATTGGAGCGCTGTTTGACCACTCAACTGAGTCTGCGCGGAGTGTCGAAGTCCTACGCGGACCGGCCCGTGCTCGACACCGTGACGGCGACGATCCGGCCCGGCGAGCGGGTCGGCATCGTCGGCGAGAACGGGTCGGGAAAGTCGACGCTGCTGCGGATACTGGCCGGACTCGACCGCGCGGACACCGGATCGGTGACCGTCAGCGCCGACGGCGGCCTCGGCCACCTCGCGCAGACCCTCGCCGGTGACACCGTCGGCGCCGTGATCGAGCTGGCGCTCGCGGAGCTGCGGGATCTGGAACGCGGCATGCACGCGGCCGCCGAAGCGCAGGACATGGACCGCTACGGCGAACTGCTCACCCGGTTCGAGGCGCGCGACGGCTACACCGCCGACGCCAGGGTCGACGCGTCGCTGCACGGCCTCGGGCTGGCCGGGCTCGATCGGGACCGGTCACTCGACAGCCTGTCCGGCGGGGAACGCGCCAGGCTCGGACTGGCCTGCCTGCTCGCCGCCTCGCCGGAGGTCCTGCTGCTCGACGAGCCGACCAACCATCTCGACGAGAACGCGCTGACCTGGCTGGAGAACCGGCTGCGGACCCACCACGGCACCGTCGTGCTGGTCTCCCACGACCGGATCTTCCTCGACCGGGTGGTGACGGCGATCATCGAGGTGGCCGACGGCGGCCTGACCCGCTTCGGCGGCGGCTACACCGGCTACCTGGCCGAGAAGGCCGCCGCTCGCGTGCGCTGGGAACAGGCCTATGCGCAGTGGCGCGGCGAGATCGGGCGACTCGAGGAATTCGCGACGACCACCGCCCAGCAGGTGGCGCACGGTCGCGCGATGTCGGACAACAACAAGATGGCCTACGACCGCAATGCGGGCCGGGTGCAGAGCTCGGTCGCCTCGCGGGTCCGGCAGACCGCCGAACGCCTGCGCCGCCTGCGCGCGGACCCGGTGCCGTGTCCGCCCGAACCACTGCGCTTCCGTGGACGATTCGCCGCCGTTGGCTCGGACACCGAGTTCGCCATCGGGCCCGTGACCCTGGGACCGCGGGGCAGGCTGCTGATCCACGGCCCGAACGGGGCGGGAAAGTCGACGTTGCTCGATGCGATCCACGCGTCGGCGCGCGGTCGGGTCGGCTACCTGCGCCAGGAGGACCGCTTCGATCCGGACCGAAGCGTCACCGAGACATACGGTTTCGGCAGAGCCGCGCTCGTCGCGACCGGACTGTTCGCTCCCGAGCTGCTAGATCGCCCGGTCGGCACCTTGTCGGAGGGGCAGCGGCGGAGATTGTCGCTGGCCCGGGTGCTCGCCGGTGACCATGATCTGCTGCTGCTCGACGAACCGACCAACCACCTGTCGCTGACGCTGGTCGACGAGGTGGAACAGGCGCTGCACGACTACCGGGGCGCGGTGGTCGTGGTGTCGCACGATCGTGCGCTGCGCCGCCGATTCCGGGGAATACAGAAGGGAATTCAGGACTTTGGCTGACATTGTGCAGGTGATCGAGGTGCCGGGCGCGCCGTACGGGGTGACCGTCGGGCCGGATGGCGCATTGTGGTTCACCCTGGTCGCGCAGGGCATGATCGGCCGCTGTGCCGACGGCGCGGTGCGGACATTCGCCCTCGATTCCTCCGACGGGCAACCCACCGTCATTGTGACCGGTCCCGATGATGCGTTGTGGTTCACCGAGTTCCAGGGCGGCAGGCTCGGCCGCGTCACGACTCAGGGCGACCTGACCAGCATCGCGCTGGACGGTCCCTACGGTGCGGGTCTAGGACCCGACGGCGCGCTGTGGTTCACCGAGCTGCAGGCCGGTCGCGTGGGGCGGCTCGCTGCCGACGGCACGATCGACCGCGTCGACGTCGAGGGCATGCCGTCGATGCTCACCGCGGGATCCGATGGCGCAGTGTGGTTTACGGTGAACCAGGGCAATGCGATCGGCCGGGTGGATAGCGACCTGGCCCTCACGGTGTATCCCCTGCCGACACCTGCAGCCGCGCCGGTCGGCATCACCACGGGCCCGGACGGTGCGGCGTGGTTCACCGAAATCGGCGCGGGCGCCATCGGGCGCATCGACACCGACGGCACGATCACCGAATTCGCCCTGCCCGACCCCGCCGCCCGCCCGCACGCGATCGTCACCGGATCCGACGGCGCGCTGTGGTTCACCGAATGGGCGGCAGGCAGGCTCGGCCGGATCACCACCGACGGCGTGATCGACCACCTCGCGCTACCCGGCGCCGAACCACACGGCCTCACCGTCGACGCCGCAGGCCACCTGTGGGTCGCGATGGAATCCGGTGCGCTGGTGGAGGTCTCACCCTGACGGTAGTCGGACCGGTGGCCGTGCCGGGTCAGGGAGTGGTCAGTGCCTTGACCACCGCGGTGCCGAAGCTGAGGTCGTTGCTCGTCGGCACGCGGGTGTAGGTGCCACCGGTCTGCTGCGCGAGGGTCTGCAGGGTCTGGGTGCCCTGGCCGCCGACCACGACGATATCGATCCGGACGGGCTTGCCGGACTTGGTGGCGGCGGTGATCTCGGCGACGAGCGCGGAACCGGTGAGCGAGGAGTCGTCGTCGGGTCCGTCGGTGATCACCAGAATCGAGTTGGTGCGGCCGGGGGAGTAGGCGGCGACCGCGGCGCGGTAGGCGGCGAGCAGGCTGGGGTAGGCCTGGTCGGTGGTGTTCTGGGTCGCCTTGGTGGTGGTCACCGCCGAGCCCACCGCGTTGCGCTGGGTGTCGGTCAGCAGGTCGGTGGGGACCCGTACCTGGTACGGGGTGGTGCCGTCGAGGTTCTTGCCGAAGGTCCACAGCCCGAGGCCGAAGTCCGGCGGCATCACCGTCAGCGTCGAGGCCAGGGCAGCGCCCGCGTTCGCCAGCCGGGTCGTCGATCCCTCCGCGGTGCCCATCGACGACGAGACATCGAGCAGGACTGTGGCATTCACACCGAGGACCGGGTTGGCCAGGGTGCCCTGCACCTTCTGCAGTGTCGTCTTGTCCGGGTTGGCCGGCGCCGAACCGATGGCCGGGCCGAACCCCTCGGTGGCCAGCGTGCCTGCCTGTTCGGGGGCGCGCAGGAAGTCGATGAACCGGGACGCGATGAGGTTCTGGGTCTTGTCGACCCACGGGCCCGACAGCAGAGCGGCGGGATAGTCCGCGAGCGGTGCGGTGCCGACCGGCCGGAACGCGGTGAGCCCGCCGGTGCCGAGCTGCTGCGCGGTGGCGGCGACGGCGTGCACCTCGTCGGCGGTGGGGTCGGCGGTGATCGCCCCCATCGCCGCGACCAGGTCGGCGGGCACCTGGGCGCCCGCGGCGAGTCCGGAGATCGCGGCGACGACCTGGCCGGAACCGGCGGCCTGCTCGGTCAGCGGCTCGGTGCCCGACACGGCGGCCCCGATCGAGGCGGCCGCGGCGGTGGTGGCATCACCGACAGGCAGTGCCATCCGCAGCCCACCCCAGCCGGACAGGCCGAGCTCGTCGAGCGAGCCCTGCTGCAGACGCGGCAGATCGGACCAGGCGATCTGGTGCTGCTCGAGCGCCTGGCGCAGCGCGTCGGGCACGGCGAGCACGATCGGGCTGGTGGCTATGGAGGCGGGCGTGCCCTCGATCAGGCCGGGCACGCGGACCAGTTCGATCGAGCGGCTGGAATCGGCGATCCAGAGTCCCGGCTTCGGGCCGAGCGCCGGATCCCACTTCCCGGTATCGGCCAGGCCCGCGACCAGCGCGGCCGACGGGCGGGCCGACACCTCCACCCGCGCGCAGTGGTCACGCACCCGCGGCTTGCTCGCGTTGTAGCGGTCGGCGGCGGCACGGACCGGGCCCGCGATGGCCGGATCGACGGTGACGTCCAGCGACGCCGGACCCTCGACGCATTCGGCGGCCGCCGCGACGTCGGTGCTGGCGGCGCGATCGCTGAGCTGGAACCAGGCGAACACGGCCACGAGCACCAGCACGAGTACCGATGCCGCGATAACCGGACCCTTGCTGATACTTCGAGATCTGGTCCCGCTGCGATGAGTACCCACGAGGCAAGTTTAAGGACACGACCTCGGCGGGCCGCACAGTGCATACCCTG
>NZ_JBHXMY010000216.1:0-9013 GCF_042720195.1 Nocardia sp. NPDC058497
CAGGATCTGCTGGAAATCATCCAGCGGGTGCATGCCATCGACGGCGTGAATCACACCGAGACGATGCTCGCGCTGGCCACTCCGATCAAGTATCGAATCAAGTATTCAGACACGCTGTCAGCCGTCACCTGCGCGAACGATTCGATTAGCTGACCGATAGCTATTTCGGCCAGTAGGCGCGCCATTCCCGCGCCGTCAACGGGAGACGTTCGCCACGTGCGGATTCCGCGGCGTCCTCGGCCGCGCGGATGGCGGTGGCGAAATCGAGGGTGGCCTTACGCAGGCGTTCCTCGGCGGAATCCGGCCCGCCGAGCTCGACTACGCGCAGTGCGCCGGGGACCAGGTCGTCGGGCAGACCGGCCAGGGAACTGCGTGAACGCACCTTCTCGGCCAGTGCCAGCGCGGGCTGGGCCATGGCGATGCCGTCGAGGCAGGATCGGCGCGACTTCTCCGCGGATTTGCGCTCCTCCCAGGCCTTTTCCTGGGCGGCGATCTTGTCGGCCACCGAGGTGCCGACGGGCAGGTCGGCCGCGGTCAGGTGCGGGCTGCGGTTGACCAGCTTGCCCACCAGCGTCGCGGCCACCTCGTCGACGGTGAATTCGCCTGCGGCTTCGGCGATCCGGGAATGGAACAGCACCTGCAGCAGCAGGTCGCCGAGTTCTTCCTTGATGGTCTCGTAGTCACCGGCCTGGATGGCGTCGAGCAGCTCGTAGGTCTCCTCGAGCAGGTAGGGGCGCAGCGAGTCGTGGGTCTGGGTGGTCTCCCAGCCGCCGAAATGCCACAGCCGGTCCATCACCTCGACCGCGCCGGCGAGTCCGGCCGCGACCACGGCGGTGTCGGCCGCCTCCTGGGTCGCCTCGCCGCCCATCAGACGGGCGTCGCTTCCGTCGGCACCGAAAGATCGACCATGCCTTGCGGTTTGCCGTCCAGCGCGAGCAGCAGATCGGCGACGAACTGCAGCACGGTGACATCGCGCACCCGGTCGGCGCCGACGCTGTCGGTGACCCGCGGCAGCGGCAACTGCACCAGGCCGCTGGCCGCGCGATAGGTCGCGCTCGGGTAGAGCCGCTTGAGCCGGAGCTGTTTGGAATCGGGCAGAGTCAGCGGTGCGATCTTGAGTGTCGTTCCGGTGACCACGATCTCGGACACGTCGTAGGCGCGGGCGAGCAGGCGCAGCTTGGCCACCGACACCAGCCTGCCGACCTCCACCGGCAGCGGGCCGTACCGGTCGACGAGCTCCTCCACGACCGCGGCCAGCGCCGAATCGTCCTGCGCGGCGGCGAGTTTGCGGTAGGCCTCGAGCCGCAGCCGGTCGCTGGCGATGTAGTCGGGCGGGATGTGCGCGTCCACCGGCAGGTCGATGCGCACCTCCTTGGTCTCCTCGGTGACGATCGGCTTGCCGTCGGCGGCCGCGCGATACGCCTCGACGGCCTCGCCGACCAGGCGCACGTACAGGTCGAAACCGACGCCTGCCACATGGCCGGACTGCTCGGCGCCGAGCACATTGCCCGCGCCGCGGATCTCGAGGTCCTTCATCGCCACGGCCATACCGGCGCCGAGGTCGGAGTTCTGGGCGATGGTGGCCAGGCGGTCGTAGGCGGTCTCGGTGAGCGGCTTCTCCGGCGGGTACAGGAAGTAGGCGTAGCCGCGCTCGCGGGACCGGCCGACGCGGCCACGCAGCTGGTGCAGCTGGGACAGGCCGAGGGAGTCGGCGCGTTCCACGATCAGGGTGTTGGCATTGGAGATGTCGAGGCCGGTCTCGATGATCGTGGTGCAGACGAGCACGTCGTATTCGCGCTGCCAGAAACCCTGCACGGTGCGCTCGAGCTGGTCCTCGTTCATCTGGCCGTGCGCGACGACGACGCGCGCCTCGGGCACCAGGTCGCGAATCTTCTTGGCCGCCTTGTCGATCGAGGACACCCTGTTGTGCACGTAGAAGACCTGGCCGTCGCGCATCAGCTCACGGCGGATGGCGGCGGTGACCTGCTTGTCGTTGTAGGCGCCGACATAGGTGAGGACGGGGTGCCGTTCCTCGGGCGGGGTGAGGATGGTCGACATCTCGCGGATGCCCGCCAGGCTCATCTCCAGGGTGCGCGGGATCGGGGTGGCCGACATGGTGAGCACGTCGACGTGGGTGCGCAGGGCCTTGATGTGTTCCTTGTGCTCGACGCCGAAGCGCTGCTCCTCGTCGACGACGACCAGGCCGAGATCCTTCCAGCGCACACCGGTCTGCAGCAGCCGGTGCGTGCCGACCACGATGTCGACCGCGCCGTCGGCCATCCCGGCCATGATCTCCTTGGACTCGGCCGCGTCGGTGAACCGCGACAGGCCCTTCACCGTCACCGGGAAACCGGCGACCCGCTCGGTGAAGGTCTGCAGGTGCTGCTGGGCCAGCAGCGTGGTCGGCACGAGCACGACGACCTGCTTACCGTCCTGGACCGCCTTGAACGCGGCGCGCACGGCGATCTCGGTCTTGCCGTAGCCGACGTCGCCGCACACCACGCGGTCCATCGGGACCGCCTTCTCCATGTCGGCCTTGACGTCGGTGATGGCGGTCATCTGGTCGACGGTCTCGGTGAACGCGAACGCGTCCTCCATCTCCTGCTGCCACGGGGTATCCGGGGCGAAGGCGTGACCCGGCGCCGCCTGGCGGGCCGCGTAGAGCTGCACCAGCTCGCCCGCGATCTCGCGAACCGCCTTGCGCGCCTTGCGTTTCGTGTTCGCCCAGTCCGAACCACCGAGCTTGGACAGGCTCGGCAGCTCGCCGCCGACGTAGCGGGAGAGCTGGTCGAGCGATTCCATCGGCACGAACAGCCGGTCGCCCGGCTGGCCGCGCTTGCCCGGCGCGTACTCGATGACCAGGTACTCGCGCCGCGCCCCGCCGATGGTGCGCTCGATCATCTCGACGAAGCGGCCGATGCCGTGCTGGTCGTGCACGACCATGTCGCCCGCGGTGAGCGCCAGCGGGTCGACCTGGTTGCGGCGCTTGGCGGGCAACCGCTTACCCTCGGTGGGTGCGGTGACCCGGTTGCCGGTCAGATCGGATTCGGCGACGACCACCAGGCTCGCGTCGTCGAAGATCAGGCCGTCGTGCAGCGAACCGCACAGCACCCCGACCACGCCCGGTTCCGGCACCGCGCCCGCCGCCAGCGCCGCGGCGGGCACCTCGGCGTCGGCGAGGCGTTCCAGAATGCGTTGCGCCGTACCGTGTCCGGTCACCACGATGACCGCGCGGCCGCCCGTTGCCACGTGCGCGCGCAGCGACGCGAACATGGTGGCGACCAGTTCCTCGGACCCGCGCGCGGTGGGACCGGCCAGCACGGGCAGGTTCACCTCGACCGGATCGCCGGAGCTGAGCGGGCTCAGCGTCCACCACGGCAGGCCGAGTTCGTCGGCACTGGTGTGCAGTTCGGGCAGGCTGCGGTAGCCGGAGGCGGCCAGGTCGAGGCCGTGCGCGCCCAGCGGCGCGTCGCTACCGAAAGACGCGGCGGTCCATGATGCTTCGAGGAATTCCTCGCCGGTGCGCACGAGATCGGCGGCGCGGGTGCGGATCTTCTCCGGGTCGCACAGCAGCAGGTGGGTGCCCGCGGGCAGGGCCTCGGTGAGCAGGCTCAGCTTGCCGGGGGCGAGCACCGGCAGGAGGGCTTCCATGCCGTCGACCGGGATGCCCTCGGCGATCTTGTCCAGCATCTCGACCAGCGCGGCATCGGCGGCGTTGTCGGCGGCGACGGCGGCGGCGCGTTCGCGCACCGGCTCGGTGAGCAGCAGTTCGCGACAGGGCGGCGCGACGACGGTGTCGAGGGTGTGCTCGCTCAGCGAGCGCTGATCGGCCACCGAGAACGGGCGCAGCTCGGTGACCTCGTCACCCCAGAACTCCACGCGCACAGGGTGATCCGCGGTCGGCGGGAACAGGTCGAGGATGCCGCCGCGCACCGCGAACTCGCCGCGCTTGCCGACCATGTCGACCCGGGTGTAGGCGAATTCCACCAGGCGGGCGAGCAGGGCGTCGAAGTCGTAGTCGGCACCGACGCGCAGCACGATCGGCTCGATATCGCCGAGACCCGCCGTCATCGGCTGCATCAGCGAGCGGACAGTGGTCACCACGACGCGCAGCGGCTCCGGGTACACCGGGTCGTCGGGGTGGGCCAGCCTGCGCAGCACCTCGAGTCTGCGGCCCACCGTGTCGGGGCCCGGCGAGAGCCGTTCGTGCGGCAGTGTCTCCCAGGACGGGAACAGCGCCACCGACGGGCCGAGCATCTCGGCCAGCTCGACGGTCAGATCGTCGGCCTCGCGGCCGGTCGCGGTGACCACGACCAGCGGCTGCTGGGCCGCGATCGTCCCGGCGACGAACGGGCGCACCGCCGAGGGCGCGACCAGTTCCACTCCGGACTTGCCGACCAGGTCGGCAACCGTCCGCAGTGCGGCGTCACCCCCAGCCGCCTCGGCCAGACCGGCGAGCGGAGGACGAAGGGAGGACATGAACGCTCCTGAATACGCAGACGGGATGTTCCGGGTCGAGTCTAATCACCGGCACCGACACCTCCGGCGCACGCCTCCTGCCCCGCCGCTGCGAGGTCGCGGGTCGCGCCCGACGAGGTGATTTCTCCCATGCACGCGTACCGTCGAGGTCGTGAGTCTGGCTCAGCGCGAACGCCAAGCCCTGGTGGCGACAATGATCGAAGCGGGGCCGTCGGCCCCGACCCTGTGCGGTACCTGGACGGTGCACGACCTGGCCGCCCATCTGGTGGTCAGGGAACGGCGGCCGGATGCCTCGCTCGGCATCCTGGTGAAGCCGCTGGCCGGATACCTGGAGGCGGCCCAGGACAAGATCGCGCAGCAGCCCTTCGCCGAGCTCGCCGAACTGGTCCGCACCGGACCGCCCTGGTGGTCACCGCTGCGGCCGGTCGACGCGTTCGCCAACCTCACCGAGATGTTCGTGCATCACGAGGACGTCCGCCGCGCCGAACCCGGTTGGACGCCAAGGGAATTGGCGGCGAGCGACGAGTCGCGGCTGTGGTCGGCGCTGCGCACTGTCGCGCGTGCCGCCTATCGCAAGGCACCTGTCGCCGTGGTGCTGGCGACGCCGGACGGCGACCGGATCACCGCGCACAAGGCGCCCGGTGCCGAGGTCGTACTCACCGGCAAGCCGTCGGAGCTGTTGCTGCACGCGTTCGGCCGCAACGAGGTCAGGATCGAGACCACCGGCGACGAGGCCGACGTGCGCGCGGTGCTCGCCACCGACCGCAGCGTCTAGAGCACGTAGCGGCGCAGGCGGCGGGCGGCGAACTCGCGGAAGTACGACAGCTTCTCCGGCGGCACGATCGAGGGCAGCAGGAAGTACCAGGCGCGTTCCATCCTGGCCGCCATCTCGTCCATCGACTCGGTGCCGACGGCCACGATGTGCACGCCCGCCGTCAGCTCGTGCAGCAGCAGTCCGACCACGTCGGCGTCCAGGTCGGCGTTCAGGTCGCCCTGCGCGATGGCGCGCTCGGTCAGCACCCGGTACGTCTCGCTCCAGACCTTGGCGATGTTGTCGCCCTGTGCACCGCGATAGTCGCCGATCTGGTGGTTGAGCTTGAGCATCGCCCCGACCATCGGATCGTTCATCGACAGATCGGCCACCACGTAGGTGATCCCGATGCACGCCTCCAGCGCGGGTACCCGGGAATCGAAGAATCCCTGGCACGAGCCGACCAGGCGCTCGTTGCCCTGATCGACCACCGCCCTGGCCAGCTCCTCCTTGGAGCCGAAGTGAAAGTACAAGGCGCCCTTGGTCACATTGGACTGCGCGATGATTTCGCTGAGGCTCGCGTTGGCGTAGCCCAAACGGAGAAAGACATCGGCAGCGCCAGCAAGGACGGAGTCGCGGGTGATCTCCGCGCGCGCTTGCCTAGCCATCAGATCCGCCTGTCATCCAATAATCCAGCCATCCTGAAGTAGACCGACATCCCGAAGTTTGATCGACATACCGCCCGGCAGCACCCAAAAGGATGGGTGAACCGTACCACCAGGCGGCTATACGGCAGCCGAATCCTGGATTCACTGTGGCAGCAGGCGCTATCGTCCGGTTACCCCGCCGATCCGCGCGCCTGTCCGGTATTCCATTCGGAGCTGAGCCCCGGTTCGGCTTCCAAGTGGCTCAATCCGTTCCAGCACAGATTGACCAGATGCGCCGCGACCACTTCTTTCGGTGGTTCGCGCTCGTCGAGCCACCACGTCGCGGCGGTGGACACCATGCCGACGAGTGCCTGCGCGTAGAGCGGGGCGAGGCTGGTGTCGAGATCACGGCGAGCGAAGTCGCCGGCCAGCAGGTGCGCGACCTGGTTGACGGCCTCGTTGAGCAGGCTCGAATAGCGGCCGTCGGCATTGGCGGCGGGCTGATCGCGCACCAGGATCCGGAAGCCGTCGGTGCGTTCCTCGATGTAGGTGAGCAGCGCCAGCGCCACCTGCTCGAGCCGCACCCGCGAGCGATTCTGGGTGAGCGAGGAGGTGATCATGTCCAGCAGCATCGACATCTCGCGGTCGACGACCACCGCGTAGAGCCCCTCCTTGCCGCCGAAATGCTCGTAGACCACCGGCTTGGACACCTGCGCGCGCTGCGCGATCTCCTCGATCGAGGTCGCGTCATACCCTCGCTCGGCGAACAACGCGCGACCGATCTCGATCAGCTGCTGCCGCCGCTGGGTGCCGGTCATCCGCGGCCTGGACAATCGGGCCGACTCGCTAGAAGACACGCTTTACGCCTCTCTACCCCTGGACCATCACCACAACTGTCCCAGACCGTGCAACCACAGCGACCATCGCATCCCGAACAGCTGATTTCGCGAGGACATGGGTAACTCACCGGGTACGGGCCAACCTGCCACCCTCGCGAAGCTTGCCGCGTCCCCAACACACCCCGCACCTGAGTCTGGCCAGAATTTCCGGGGAGGCGGGAACTGTGCGAGGATCATGGCCGTGCCGTAGCACAGTGGTGGGCTCTCACGGCCCACTGGTGTGGCGATCCGCCGTAGTGTAATGGCAGCACCTCTGATTTTGGTTCAGATAGTTCAGGTTCGAGTCCTGGCGGCGGAGCACACGGACACAGTGACGTATCGTCGGCCCGCACCATCACCGACCGAACCCGCCACAGCACACTCGCTGACAGGCAGCCGAGGGAGATCCATGCCACCGCAGACCGCCGTCGTCGTTCTCGCAGCGGGTGCTGGGACGCGAATGCGGTCGAAGACTCCGAAGGTGCTGCATCCATTGGCCGGTCGGTCGATGCTCTCGCACGCGCTGCACGCCGCCGCCGAGATCGATCCGACCCACCTGATCACCGTGGTCGGCCACGACCGCGACAAGGTCGGCGCCGCCGTCGCCGAGGTCGGCAAGGGACTCGGCCGCGAGATCGTCAGCGCGGTGCAGGAGGAGCAGCTCGGCACCGGCCACGCGGTGCAGTGCGCACTGAGCTCGGTGCCCGCGGAATTCGACGGCGATCTGCTCGTCACCTCGGCCGACGTGCCGCTGCTGGACGGGCACACGCTCTCCGCCCTGCTCGACGAGCACCGTAGCTACGCCGAACGGCCCGCCGTCACCGTGCTGACCTTCGTCCCCGACGACCCCAACGGCTACGGCCGGATCGTGCGCGACGACGACGGCCAGGTCGCCGAGATCGTCGAGCACGCCGACGCGACGCCCGCCCAGGCCAAGATCAAAGAGGTCAACTCCGGCGTCTACGCCTTCGACGCCTCCGTGCTGCGCACCATGATCGGGCGGCTGTCCACCGCCAACGCACAGCACGAGCTCTACCTGACCGACGTGCTGCGGCTGGCCCGCGAGGCCGGTCATCCCGTGCACGGTGCGCGACTCGTCGACTCCAACAAGGTGACCGGGGTCAACGACCGGGTGCAGCTGTCCGAGGCGGGCGCCACCCTCAACCGGTACATCCTCGAACGGCACATGCGCGCGGGCGTCACGATCATCGATCCGGCGACGACCTGGATCGACGCGACCGTGCGGATCGGGCGCGACGCCGTGCTGCGTCCCGGCACCCAGCTGTTCGGCGAGACCCACATCGGCGAGGACGCCGAGGTCGGGCCGGACACCACGCTCACCGACGTCGTCGTCGGCTCGGGCGCGAGCGTCATCCGTACCCACGGCGAGCGCGCCGAGATCGGTGACGGCGCGACCATCGGGCCTTTCAGTTACCTGCGCCCCGGGACCGTTGTCGGCGACGCGGGCAAGCTCGGCGCCTTCGTCGAAACCAAGAACGCCACGATCGGAGCGCACTCGAAGGTGCCGCACCTGACCTACGTCGGCGACGCCACGATCGGCGAGCACAGCAACATCGGCGCTTCCAGCGTCTTCGTGAACTATGACGGCGTCACCAAGCATCACACTGTGGTCGGTTCCCACGTGCGGACCGGTAGCGACACCATGTTCATCGCCCCGGTCACCGTGGGTGACGGAGCCTATACCGGTGCGGGTACTGTGCTGCGTAGAAGCGTTCCACCGGGGGCACTGGCCGTGTCGGGTGGGCCACAGCGCATCATTGAGAACTGGGTGCAGCGTTACCGTCCAGGGACCGCTGCGGCGCGCGCGGCGGCGGATGCCATCGCGGCAAACGAGACGTCTGATCAGACAATCGAGCAAAAGGATGGCAACCAGCAGTGACCGCGTTCTCGATCGACAACCAGAAGAACTTGATGCTCTTCGCCGGCCGGTCACATCCTGAGCTGGCCGAGCAGGTCGCCAAGGAGCTGGACGTCGACATCACCCCGCAGACCGCGCGTGACTTCGCCAACGGCGAGATCTTCGTCCGGTTCGAGGAGTCGGTGCGCGGTTCGGATGCCTTCGTGCTGCAGAGCTTCCCGGCTCCGCTGAACCAGTGGCTGATGGAACAGCTGATCATGATCGACGCGCTCAAGCGTGGTTCGGCCAAGCGGATCACCGCGGTGCTGCCGTTCTACCCGTACGCGCGCCAGGACAAGAAGCACCGTGGTCGTGAGCCCATCTCGGCCCGCCTGATCGC
>NZ_JBHXMY010000217.1:0-9005 GCF_042720195.1 Nocardia sp. NPDC058497
CTCCTGGACTGCTGTCGGCAGCGAATCGACCGTGCCGCCCTGGGAAAGGATTCGCAGCTGTTCCTCGGTCAGCGTCTGCGTGGGTAACTGACTCGCGATCCGATCCAATACCGCAGGGTCGCGGGCACTTTCGGGATGGGTGTTGAGGTAGTCGGTGAGGGCTTTGCCGTCTTCGGTCCCGAGGTCGGCCGCGTTGCTCGGCGCATCCGTCGCGGCGTCGATTCCGTCGCCGAGCAAGTCACCGCGAACCCGGATCTCCTGGGCAGCGGTGCTGATCGTGACGCTGACTTCGCTGACCGCGGTCGTGAGAGCGTAGTAGGCGGTATTGATGGCGGCCTGATGCGCGTTCACCTTGTCGATCACAGTCTGACGCTGCTCGCCGGTGAGGGTATCGCCGCTCGTCCGCGCCGAGGACACCACCCAGTTGTCGGCGACCTTCAACGGGATCGGGCACGACGCGTCGTTCTCCGCCTCGTTCACCTTCCCGAGGAGGATCCGCTTCTCGTTCGCGAGCCGTGAATCGGCTGTGCGGAGGGCCGACACGACATCGCTGATCTCCTGCGACAGCCGACGGCCTTGATCGTTCTCTTCAGCGAAGCGATCCGACGCGGCGTTGTAGGCCGCGCCGGACCAGGCGGTATTGGAGAAGTGAGTGAGGATCTGACCGAGCTGACCCTCGTAGTGCTTGGTGTCGGCTTCCAGCTCGCTAGCCCACT
This sequence comes from Nocardia sp. NPDC058497, assembly GCF_042720195.1. Taxonomy (NCBI): domain Bacteria; kingdom Bacillati; phylum Actinomycetota; class Actinomycetes; order Mycobacteriales; family Nocardiaceae; genus Nocardia; species Nocardia sp. NPDC058497. Next base: position 717 of record NZ_JBHXMY010000217.1, read on the forward strand.
CGGAGAGCTTCTCGGGCGTCCATCTGGTGACCTCATCACGAGTCGGCATCTGCTACCCCCGCGCCTTGAAGTCCATCGTATCGAGCATCTTCTTGAAGTCTTGGTCCGTCGAGACGTAGGTGGCTGCCGACACCTGCACGATGTTCGACAGCTTCTGCAGGCGCTGGGCGACTCGAAGCCACGCGCCCTCGGTGAACTCGCCGGTCTGTGCGCACACCTGACCGAGCGAACAGCCCGGTAGTGCAGCGGCGATCTGGTTGCCTGCCGTGCGCACGTCGATCTTGTCGATCTCCTGGCTCACGCTGTCGAGCGTCGTCGCCAGCTTCTTCAACTGATCGATATCAGCCTGGAGCACGTAGCATCCCCCCCGGATTCAAAGTTCCGCGCCGCATCCGGCGAACTGCGACGCATTGACGGTCGCAGATTATCCCGCCGCGTCGTCGGTGACAAACGTCGTCGCCGCGCACCCCGTGACCTCGGCGGCTGCGAGCCCCTACCGGGGACTACCGCACCCTCCGGGCGGTCGATGTCGGCTATGTTCGCAGCGTCGATCGCGATTGATCCGATGGGGAGAAGGCTGTGCGATTCAGTGGTGCTGCACTGGTGATGACAGGCTTTCTGGTCGTGTCCGCCGCCGCAACGGGATGTGGCTCCTCTACGCGTGAGAGCACATCGAACATCCCGGTGGTGTCGTTTGCTGCCGAGGCACCGCAGGGCTACGACCCTTGTCGAGACGTGCCACGGGACGTGCTGGATGCACATCAGTTGCACAGCGAGGAACCGGTATCAGGCAAGGACCGCTTCAGCGTTGGGGGTGGCAAGCCTCACTTGGTGGACTACCGGGGTTGTCGGTGGTTTCGCACGGACAGCTACTGGGTGGAGGTCACGGTGACGGCGCGCACACTCGATCTCGCGCTGTGGGATCACAGGCGCATCAGACCGAAACTGGTAGAGCCGCAGGAGCTCACCACAGACGGCCGACGGGCGCTCGTGAGACGCCCGCAGAATTCCGCGCTGAACGTGATATGCACGGCAAATATTGAGATGAAGGGCGGCAGCCTCGAGATCGTTGTCTATGACAGATCGGTGGGGTTCACCTACGGCATCACTACCGTGCCAGCAAATCCTGGAAGCAACGAAGTCTGCGTGGTGGCACGAAGTCTGACAGAACGGATCGCACCCAGTTTGCCTGCGACTGCCTGACTCTCGGGATCGAGATCGGCGCGGGGTCAGGGTGCCAGCCAAGGCGTGCCGCTCATCGGGTGGCTCCCTCGATCGGTTCGGTGCGGGTGGTGAGGTTGTGGCCCCAGACGGTGTGGGCGTCGTGGTCGTAGCCGAGTTCGCTGATCGCGCCGGTCGACATCGCGAAGCGGTGGCCCTCGGTCACCGCGAATTCCGCCCAGCGTGCGATCAGTACGCGGGAGAAGTGGCCGTGGCCGACCAGCACCACATCGCGCTCGGACAGGATCGGTTCGACGCGGCTCAGCACCCGGTCGGCTCTGGCGCCGACCTGCTCGGCCGTCTCGCCGCCGGGCACCGGGGCGGTCCACACCGTCCAGCCGGGGACGGATTCGCGGATCTGGACGGTGGTCAGGCCCTCGTAGTCGCCGTAGTCCCATTCGGTGAGGTCGTCGTCGATCTCGGCGTGCGCGAGCCCGGCCAGTTCGGCGGTCTGCCTGGCGCGCAGGCGCGGGCTGGTGAAGACGAGCGGATCGCGCAGGTCGAGCGACTTCAGAACCAGTCCGGCCGAGCGGGCCTGTGCCTCGCCGAGCGGCGTCAGCGGCAGGTCGGTGTGGCTGGTGTGCCGTCGCTGACTTGACCAGGTGGTTTCGCCGTGGCGCAGCAGGACCACTCGGGCGTCGGAGGTGGACATGGGTCCATCATGGCAGGCGGTGTCGTCGTCAGCCGAGGGCGTAGAGCTGTCCGCCGCGGCGCTCGAACACCGTCGAGCCGAGGACCGCCGTGGAGATCGTGCCGCCGCTGTAGTCGCTGCGCTGGACCGGAATCCGGGCGACGGTCTCGCCGTTGGCGGTATCCACCGCGAGCAGGCCGTCGGCGACCGGGACGAGCAGCCTGCCCGCCATCAGCGCGGGCGTGCCCAGCGCGCCACGGACCGTCCATACCGGCTGCAATGAGCTCGCGCTCAACGCGATCAGGCTGTCGCCGGTGAAGACGTAGATCGCCGAACCGAGCCGGGTCACCGTCGTGGTGCGCTCGTTCCACGGCGCGGCCAGCTGGTGCACCGCGGTCTCGTTGCCGGTGCCGTCGTGCACGGCGATCCTGGCCGGCTGGGCGAGACCGGTGGCGGTGGCTGGGGTAGGTGGGTAGTAGACGGCGATCTTGGTGTCCGACACCGCGATCACGCGGACCTCGGGGGAGTCGGCGCCCGGCGCGGTGAGTACGCGCGAGCCGTGCTCCTCGGGATTGGTCGACTCCTTGGGCGCCGGGTTGAGCACGGTCAGCCGGGCGGACGGGTCGTCCGGGCAGCGCTCGAGCACCGCCAGCCGGGACGAACTCGACGCGGCCGAGTGCAGCGTGCACCCGGTGCGCGGCTGGGTGTTCGGATTGACCGGGGCGTCGACGTAGCCGTATTCAAGGGTGCGCACCAGATCGGAACGCCACATCTCGAGTCGGTCGGAGCCGAGGGCAAGCAGGTAGGTGCCGTCGCCGGAGACCCGGATCTCGTCGTCCATGTAGCTGCTGCGGGCGACCCTGCGCTCGCCGGTATCGGCTTCGAGCATCGTCGTCTGGCTGCACCCGCGCTGATCGCGGTAGGTGGCGATCACGGCGCCGAACTGGGATTCCACCGCGCACAGCGGCATGTCACGGCGATACCACCACAGCTGCTTACCGGTGACCGGATCCCGGCCGCTGACGGTGCCGTCGTCGCCGGTCACCGCGACATTGCCGGACACGAGCGCCCGGCTGCTCGCCCCGTCGGCCGCGTGCCACAGCTCGCTGAGCGTGGCGGGCAGCTGTGTCGCCGCGGTCACCGTCGGCGCGGGCGAGGACGCGGTGACCGAATCGGTCCCGGTGACATCGGCCCGCGCCCACACCACGATCGCCGCCACCACGAGGGTGACGGCGATCGCTACTGCGGCAAAGATATCGGCGCGCGTCCGCCGCTCGGGTGCGAGCACGAGAAGGAGTGTACGCAGTGCCGGGTTGTGGCTGGCTAAGCGTCGACCGTCACCGGGCTGTCGGCGGCCGGAGCATCGGCGGGCTTGCGCCGGCGGCGACGGCGAGCGGGCTTTGCCTCGGCGGATGTGTCGTCCGCTGCGTCCGGTGCCGGATCCGCCGGTGCCGATTCGGCTGCGGACTCGGTCGCGGTTGCCTCGCCGGGCTCGCCCGCCTCGGCGGGCTTGCGGCGACGGCGCCGACGGCGAGCCGGCTTGTCGCCCTCGGTGGTGTCGTCGGCCTGCACCGCGTCCTCGGCGCCCGCTTCGGTCGTGCCCGACTCGGTGGCGGCCGCGTCGGCCTTGCCACCGCGGGTGCGGCGACGGCTGCGGGTCGACTTGGGACGCTCGGCGCGCTCCTCGACCACATCGCTTTCCTCGCGCACCGGCTTCGGCTTGCGGACGATGCCGGTGACGCCCTCCGGGATGCCGAGATCGGAGTACAGGTGCGGCGAGCGCGAGTAGGTCTCGGCCGGATCGGGGATGCCGAGGCCGAGCGCCTTGTCGATGGAGGCCCAGCGGTGCAGCTCGTCCCAGTCGATCAGGGTGATCGCGACGCCGGTGCGCCCGGCGCGGCCGGTGCGGCCGATCCGGTGCACGTAGGTCTTCTCGTCCTCGGGGCACTGGTAGTTGACGACGTGGGTGACGTCGTCGATGTCGATACCGCGCGCGGCGACATCGGTGGCGACGAGCACGTCGATGGTGCCCTTGCGGAACTTGGTCAGCGCCTTCTCGCGGGCGATCTGGCCCAGGTCGCCGTGCACGGCGCCGACCGCGAAACCGCGCTCGGCCAGGTCGTCGGCCACCTTCTGCGCGGTGCGCTTGGTGCGGGTGAAGATCATCGTGGCGCCGCGGGACTCGGCCTGCAGCACGCGCGCGACCAGCTCGCTCTTGTCCAGCGCGTGCGCGCGGTAGACGAACTGCGCGGTGCGGTCGTGCACCGCGGAATCGTTGGCCAGCTCGGCGCGGATGTGCGTCGGCCTGGTCAGGAACGTGCGGGCCAGGGTGATGATCGGGCCAGGCATGGTGGCCGAGAACAGCATCGTCTGACGCTTGTCGGGGACCATCGCCAGGATGCGCTCGATATCGGGCAGGAAGCCCAGGTCGAGCATCTCGTCGGCCTCGTCCAGGACCAGCACGCCGATCTTGCCGAGGATGAGGTGGTTCTGGTTGGCCAGGTCAAGCAGACGGCCGGGGGTGCCGACGACCACGTCGACGCCGTCGCGCAGCGCGGCGATCTGGGTGTCGTAGGGGCGGCCACCGTAGATGGCGGCGACCTTCAGCGAACCCTGGTGGTTGGTCAGGTACTTGCTCGCGTTCTCCAGGTCCTTGGTGACCTGGATGCACAGCTCACGCGTCGGCACGATGACCAGCGCGCGCGGAGTGCCGTCGAGCGGGGTGGTACCGGTGTCGGCGGTGGCGATGCGGTGCAGCAGCGGCACGCCGAAACCGAAGGTCTTGCCCATGCCGGTGCGGGCCTGACCGATGAGATCCTCGCCGGCCAGTGCCAGCGGCAGGGTCAGTTCCTGAATCGCGAAGGTGCGTTCGATCCCGATCTCGCCGAGTGCGCGCACGATTTCTTCGCGCACGCCCAATTCGGCGAAACTCGGCGGGATATGGGTGTTGTCCAGCTCGGCCGTCAGGAGGGTGTCGGTCAAACCGGGTTCCTGTTCGACAGTGATCTTGCTCAGGGTTCGTGCCTTCCTCGTCATTGCATCTCGCACGCACGAGGTGGGGCGGGCCGGTCGGCCCGCGACGACCACATATCCGCCTGTGATATTCACCGGGCCTGCACCGAGCGCTATCGCGTCATCGGCGCGGCACATCGGTGATGCGGATTCGGTGCGCGCACATTTTCCGTGGACATCGCCGCCGTCCGCCCGCGCTGAACGCCGGTGGAGCGCAGCGCCCGCGAGAGCGGGAGAGTCGCGCCCGCAGAGTCTGCCGGGGCGAGGAAACTAGCGTTGTCCACGGTGATTGTAGCGTGATAATGTTCGCAACCCGAATTTCGGCCCGCCGCACAGCGCCGCAAATGCCCGCGCGACGATCGCGATCCCGGGGTCCGGCGGTGTGTCACAGCGCAATTCGGCCGACCCGGATTTCGCGCGTGTCCTTGGGTGTAACAGAACTCACCTGGTACCGCCGGTATCAGGTATGCGACATTAGTTGTCGTGAGCATCACCGACACCGTCACCACCGCCGCGCGCAACGCGTGGGCGCTGAGCTTCGGCGCGGGCATCGAACCGCCGAACCCGGCCCCCTCGACCGTGCTGTGGGACGAGCCGCATCGCTTGCTGCGCCGCTACGAATCCGAATCCGCTTCCACCACAACGGATTCCGCGGTGCTGCTGGTGCCGCCGCTGGCCGCGCCCGCGACCTGCTTCGACCTGCGTCCCGACCAGAGCCTGGCGCGGCACCTGGTCTCGACCGGCCGCTCGACCTACCTCGTCGACTACGGCGACATCTCTTTCGCCGATCGCCGGATGGGCTTCGAGGACTGGGTCACCGACATCCTGCCCGAGGCGATCCTGCGCGCCAGCGCCGATCGCGGCGGCGCCCTCGTCGACCTGGTCGGCTGGTCCATCGGTGGCGTGTTCGCCCTGCTCACCGCGGCCGCGAACCCGGAACTGCCGATCCGTTCGGTGACCGGCGTCGGCGCGCCTCTCGACTACAACAAGATGCTCGGCATGCCACAGCTGCGCGCGGTCGCGAGCCTCACCGGCGGCAAGGCCACCACCGCGTTCGTGCGGGCCGCGGGCGGTATCCCCGCGCCGCTGGTCAAGATCGGCTACCGGCTCGCTGCCTTCGAGCGGGAGCTGGCACGGCCGATGTTCCTCGCGAGCAATATCGCGCGCACCGAGACGCTGGCCAAGATGGAATCCATCGACCGGTTCCAGGCCGCCATGCCCGGCTACCCCGGCCGCTTCTACGGCCAGATCTGGGGCCGGTTCATCCTCGCCAACGACATCGGCAAGGGCAAACTCCAATTGCGTGACCGCACCGTCGAACTCGCCGACGTGCGGGTGCCGGTGCTGCTGGTCGGCGGCACCGCCGACGTGATCACGCCCAAGGCCGCCGTCGAGGCGGGCCTGCGCACCCTCACCGGTTCCCCGTCGGTCACCTACGAGATCGCCCCGGGCAGCCATCTCGGCATCCTCGCCGGGCCCGACGCGCGCGATACAACCTGGATCTACCTGGACAAGTTCCTGGCGGAGCGCGACTGATCATCGGTCGGGACTAAGGTCTATATCCATGGGAGCACAGACCTCTGCCGCGCCGGATGTTGTCTCGACCGAACCGCTCGCCGCGGATCACCCGGGGGTGACCGAGCTGTTCGCCGTCGTCGCCTACGGTGAGATCTCCGCGTTCTACCGGCTGGCCGAAGAGGCCAAGCTGGCGCCGTCGCTGCGCGGCCGGGTGGCCGTCGCCAAGATGGCGGCCGCCGAGCTGGCGCACTTCGAGACCCTGGAAGCGGCGCTGACCGCGCGCGGCGTCGACGCCGAGGCCTCGATGGCGCAGTACCAGGGCGCGCTGGACTCCTACCACGCCTCCACCGACCCCTCGACCTGGCTCGAGTCGATGGTGAAGTTCTACGTCGGCGACGGTCTGGCCGCCGATTTCTACAGCGAGATCGTCGGCGTGCTCCCCGCCGAGGTCGCCGACGTGGTGCGCGATGTGCTCGCCGAGACGGACCATTCGCAGTTCGTGGTCGACGAGGTCCGCAGCGCGGTGGCGGCCAGCCGCTCCGAGCGCGACCGCCTCACCCTGTGGGGCCGCAGGCTCCTCGGCGAGGCGATCACCCAGGCGCAGTACGTAATGGCCCAGCGCGACGAGCTGGCCGAACTGGTCCTCGCCGCGACCGGCGACCTCAACGGCATCGCGACCCTGTTCGACCGCATGCAGGAACGCCACGCCGCCCGCATGGCCGAACTCGGACTGTAGCCGCCTCCCCGGGACTTCGGCCGACGGCTGAGGGGCGCGGCGCGTTCCTGATCGGGCTTACGGGCAGGCGTGGGGGCGGGTTTTGGGCGTGCCCGGTGAGTTACCCATGTTCTTGCGAGATCAGGCGTCACTCGCCGACTGCGTGACCTGGTACCAGACGTAGTTCTGGTGCGCGGGCGGCGGCCTGGCGCGGTAGCCAGATGACAACTTGCTGGTCGCGGTCGGCCGCCAGGGTTTGCACGGTGAAGGTCAGCGTGCCGCGGCTGGGGTGTTCGAAGCCGAGGAGGCTGGGGATGTCCTCGGCCAGGCGGTGTGGTTGCCAGCGGCGGGCGAATTCCGGTTCGGTGCACAGGAACGCGATGATCGCCGCGATGCGTTCGTCGTCGGGTCTGCGTAGCCGGGTTCGGGCGAGCTGGTCCGCGAGGTAGTCGGCGAACTGGGCCCAGTCGGTGACCGTGGTGCGGGCCAGTGGATGACGGAAGGTCCAGACGGCCAGGTTGACCTGGTCCGGGTCGTCGAGCAGGCCGAGCGGGGCGACCAGGTCTTCCCACGCGGAGTTCCAGGCCAGCACATTGGCGCGCGGGCCGAGCGCGAACGCGGGCGTCGGGGCGAGCGCGTCGAGGACGCCGCGCAACGCGGCGGGCACCTGATCCAGGACCGGATCGAAAGCCGTACTCGGGCACCGTGATTCGCTGCTGGTGGTCAGTGCCAGCCAGCCGAAGTGGGCGCGTTCGGTGTCGTTGAACCGCAGCGCGGTGGCGAGCGCGTCGACCACCGCCATCGACGGATTGGTGTCGCGGCCCTGTTCGAGCCGGGCCAGGTAGTCGGCGCTGACACCGGCGAGCACGGCGACCTCCTCGCGGCGCAGGCCGGGAGTGCGGCGCCTGCCGCCGCCGGGCAGGCCGACGTCCTCGGGGCGCAGCTCGGCGCGACGGGCGACGAGCAGCTCCGCGAATGCCGAACGGGCACCCGGTCGATCTGTCATGTCCTCGCCTGCCATATCTCGATAGTGCCCGGTCCCCGACCCCGCAGCCACGCCCTGCCGGGTCCAGGATAAGCGCGGTCTGGTTAACGGACCACGGTCCGGTCAGGGTGGAGTCATGACTTCCTCGACACAGACCCAGAAGCTGACGACAGGATCCTGGGCGATCGACGCCAGCCACTCCACGGT